>NZ_QTMD01000063.1:0-7593 GCF_003602995.1 Bacteroides sp. AF25-38AC
ATATTGCATTGGCAATCAATTCGTTATAAAGTTTTATTCTTTTTACGACAGTCCCTAAAATAAGAAAGAAGCCGCCTCAAATCGATATTTGAGACGGCTTCTTAATATATAAAGGTAGGATTGTGAAATCAGAACTTATAGTCAACACCAAGACCAAACACTTTATTAGTACGGCTATAAACATTCTTGGTGGTTTCACTTATCTTCTTTGTATAATCATCATAGTTTGTCCAAAAATAGGCTATATTCATAGTCAAATGCTTTGTCATTTTGATGGCAGCACCAAACCCCAGTGAATAAGAGTCACATGAAAAACTTATATCACTCTGAAAATCATCAGCCAAGCCATAATCTGTACGCTGATAACCACCACTGATGGTCAGCTGTTTAGCTATATCCCATTCTGCACCAATCAAAATTTCATGTGTGCCATGCTTCAACGCTTTCTGCTTATCATTGGCCATCCCTGCCGCTTTATCAAAAAAATGGTGATATTCCAGCGTTGCACGAAGCGTAGGAAGGAATTCATAACCAACAGCTGCAGTCAATAATGCAGGGATATCACTCGGAGTATTCACACCATCCTTATAGTCAGCCAAAGGATTCCCTTCATCTCCCATAGCAGTTCCCATTGCACGCACTTCAGCTTTTTTGGTTTTATTTTCGAGATTAAGACTTGTCATAAACTCGTACTTCAACCCAATATTCCATTTGCCCAACTTCACATCAGCTCCCAAGATAGGGGTCAATCCCCAGCCGGTCTGGTCGCAGTCTAAATCGATACCAACCAATTCCATGCCACCATAAGTAGGAATATTACTGTGTGCTGTTGCAGTCAGAAATCCTTCATACCCACCGGTAAAATAATTCATACGTCCACCGGCAAACACACCTAACCAATCATTAACTTGATACGACAACCCCAATTGCACACCATAAATAAACTGGCTTCCATCCATTGCACTATTGATAGAATACATATTGGGAGTGATTTGACCACCCGAAATAGTATGGACTTGTCCCATCACCATTGAATCGAACATACCCAAACCATCATCAAACGATGCCTTACCGCCACCACCTACAACAGCAAAGCTACCGGAAATAGTCCAGTCTCCTTTTTTATATGCACCTTGAAAACTAGGAATGAAAGGAGCAGAAGCTTTTCCTTTATAATAACGTGTATTCCCATCTTCAATAAACAAGGGAAATGTCGCCTTTATGTTACGGGTCTGATAAGCACTTTGTCCATTCAAAGACAAATAGAGACCATCTTCCGGCAAGAAGGCCAAACCGGCCGGATTAGAATAGACACCGTCAATATCAATGGAAGCACCACGCGCTAACATTCTAAGAAAAGATACATGCTGATTTGTATTTGTTAGGATACCACCCGCAAAAGTTGGAATTGAAACGATTAACATCGCAATGCCAATCAACGAAAATTTTCTCATCTAAATCTTTTTTAATTGTTTTCGGGCGCAAAGGTACAATAATATTGCACATGAAAAAGAATTTTGTGCATAAAGTTATCCTAATATAGAACTTTAATTGAAATACCAAATAGTTTCTGATGAAACAAATAGAAATAATTATCATTTTATGAATCCTTCCGGCCACTGAACCATATCAACTTTCCACTTGTTATCTCCCTATAATTATGTAACATTTTAAAAAACAACAAATCCCATGGCATACACTATCGCATTTTTTGGCAGCAAACCTTATGATGAAGCGTCTTTCAACGAAAAAAACAAGGAATATGGTTTTGAGCTCCGCTACTATAAAGGGCATCTTAACAAGCACAACGTTATTTTAACCCAAGGAGTAGACGCAGTCTGTATTTTCGTGAACGACACGGCCGATACCGAAGTTATCCGTCTGATGGCAGACAACGGCGTGAAATTATTGGCGTTGCGCTGCGCCGGCTACAACAATGTAGATTTAAAGGCAGCTGCCGACCGTGGCATTACCGTAGTGCGTGTCCCTGCTTACTCCCCTTATGCCGTAGCAGAATATACCGTTGCCCTGATGTTATCCCTCAACCGTAAAATTCCACGTGCTACCTGGCGGACACGAGACGGAAACTTCTCGCTGCACGGACTTCTGGGCTTCGACATGTACGGAAAAACTGCAGGCATCATCGGCACGGGAAAAATAGCCAAGAAACTGATATGTATCCTGCGTGGATTCGGCATGAATATTCTTGCCTACGACCTCTATCCCGACTATAATTTCGCCCGTGAACATCAAGTGGTATATACCAGCCTGGATGAGCTATATCACAATTCGGATATCATCTCCCTGCACTGCCCGCTGACTGAACAGACCAAATATCTCATCAACGACTATTCCATCAGTAAAATGAAGGACGGAGTAATGATTATCAATACCGGACGTGGACAACTCATCCATACCAACGCCCTGATTGAAGGACTAAAAAACAAGAAAATCGGCTCTGCCGGCCTGGATGTGTACGAAGAGGAAAGCGAATACTTCTATGAAGACCAATCGGACAAAATCATTGATGACGATACCCTGGCGCGGCTACTGTCCTTCAATAATGTCATCGTCACTTCGCACCAGGCCTTTTTCACACGCGAGGCACTGGCAAACATTGCTTCGACAACCTTGCAGAACATCAAAGATTTTATGAACCATAAGCCACTGGAGAACGAGGTCAAGGCATAGTCCCCACTCATTTATAAATTCTTAGACATCGGTTTTTAAACTTTATAGCTTTCCAAAGCGTTACTAGTACATAAACCATTTTAAGAAAAGGAATAAATTATGAAAAAAGTTATAGACAAATCAGACAGCAGAGGTCATTCCCTATATGATTGGCTTGACAGCCACCACACCTTCAGTTTCGACGAGTATTACAATCCCCGCCGGATGAATTTCGGCGCCTTGCGTGTACTGAACGACGACCGTGTGGCTCCGGGAAAGGGCTTCGGCACACATCCTCATAAAAATATGGAAATCATCTCCATTCCCCTGAAAGGGAAACTGAAACATGGGGACAATCATCAGAACAGCCGCGTCATCACTCCGGGAGATATACAAACCATGAGCGCCGGCACCGGCATCTACCACAGCGAAATGAACGGCAGTGACACTGAAGCGGTAGAATTCCTGCAAATCTGGGTGATGCCCGAAAAGCTGAACACACCACCCGCATACCAGGACTTCGACGTACGTCCACTCCTGCGCAAAAATGAAATGGCACTAATAGTATCCCCTGACGGCGATGCTCCTGCCAGACTGCTACAACAGACCTGGTTTTCTATCGGTGAAATAGAAGCCGGAAAGAAGATTGACTACCACATGCACCAATCGCATTCCGGTGCATACATCTTCGTAATGGAAGGTGAAGTCAAAGTGGACGGCACAATACTCTCACGTCGTGACGGAATGGGAGTATACGAAACCGGCAGTTTTGAGCTGGAAACATTGAAAGACTCTCACATTCTCTTCATAGAAGTACCGATGTAGCGTGCTTTTGCATAAAATAACAGCTTAAACCGGAAGTTTGTGTAGCGTTTTTTGTAATATTGCGCTATAATTCAATCCGTAAATGAAACTTGATTACATCTACCATAGCGGCTTCGCGATTGAAGCGGACGGAGTGACGGTCATTATCGATTACTATAAAGATTCCTCGGAAGAGGTTTTCAATAAAGGTATCGTGCACGACTATCTCTTGGAAAAGCCGGGCGTACTCTACGTACTATGCTCGCATTTCCATCCCGACCACTTCAATCGCGAAGTTCTTTCATGGAAAAAACTGCGGCCCGACATCCGCTACATATTCTCCAAAGACATCCTGAAGCACCGCCGCGCCTCAGCGGAAGATGCCACCTACATCAATAAGGGCGACACCTACGAAGACGAACATATCCGTATCCAGGCCTTCGGTTCTACCGATGTGGGTATCTCCTTCCTGATAGACCTGCAGGGCAGACGGCTGTTCCATGCCGGTGACCTGAACAACTGGCACTGGAGCGAGGAATCCACTCCGCAGGAAATACGCAAGGCCGAAGGTGACTTTCTGGCCGAAGTGAGAGAGCTGCAGCAAACTGCACCTGCCGTAGATGTAGCCATGTTTCCGGTGGACAGCCGTATCGGAAAAGATTATATGCGTGGAGCAGAACAATTCGTGGAACGAATAAAAATCACTATATTTGTACCGATGCACTTCAGCGAAGATTATCAGGGAGGCAACGCATTCCGGCAGTTTGCCGAGAGCAAGGGATGCCGCTTTCTGAGCATTGCACACCGTGGTGAAAGTTTCGAACTCCCCAACTTGTAGCCCATAATTCGTAAATTAATAATTAAAACACATACTATTATGAAAAATTTGACACAACTTCTTTTTACACTGTTTTGCCTTTGTCTGCCGGCCATGCTGCAGGCGCAGGATAGGGACGACAGTAAATATCTGGCCGGTGCTGTTCCCGAGGTGGACGGCAAAGTGGTATTCACCAAAGAATTCAGCATCCCCGGCATGTCTCAGGATGAAATCTACGAACGTCTGCTCGGCTGGATGGATGCCCGTCTGAAAGAGAATGAAAATACCAGCCGTGTAGTATTCTCAGACAAAGAGAAAGGACAAATTGTAGGTATCGGGGATGAATGGATTGTATTCAGTTCTACGGCTCTGTCATTAGACCGTACCAAAATCCTTTACCAGCTGACTGTGACCTGCCAACCCGAAAAGAGCGTGCTCGAAGTAGAAAAGATACGGTTTAACTACCGCGAAGGAAAAGAAAAATATACCGCCGAGGAGTGGATTGTAGACAAGTATGCCTTGAACAAGGCGAAGACCAAACTGGTACGCGGACTTGCCAAGTGGCGCAGAAAAACCGTAGACTTCGTTGATGACCTTTGCCTGGGAGCAGCAGAAGCATTGAGCGCCACCACTGCCAAAGCTCTGGTAGAAGAAAAGAAGGAAGAAAAGAAAGAGGTGAAGGCTGTCGTCAATTCCGGTCCGACGGTAATCACCCCGAAGAAACAAGTTACCGTGGAACCTGCCCAGGCTGCTGAAAAGGCATCCGAAGGCATCGTGAAAGATGCCCAAGTCATCGAAGTGCCCCAAGTCAAGAAACCTGCCGCACTGGTTCCTGCCCAAAAGAGCCAGCAGCAAGAATACAAAACCATAGCCCCCGAGCAATTGTCAGCCGATGCCATCCAGACCGGAGCAGGCAAATTGGTTATCGTCATCGGCCAAGAGCCTTTCAACATGACCATGATGACAGCAAACTCCGGAGGTTCTTTGGGCAAAGTCAACGGCAAACCAGTTGTATTCAGCATACTGTCGCCCGACCAGCCGTATGAACAAATGGAAAAAGCAGAAAGCTATACCATCCGTTTCTATCCTACGGGACAGACAGAGCCTACGGTCATTCTGGAATGTAAGAAGCTGCCTTCACCGGCAACGATGGAAGGTATGCCACGCACGTATGTAGGCGAAATTCTGAAAGCAATGGTCAAATGACCGCACACGCAGACTGTAAATTGTAAATAATCAAATCAGAAATAAACAAATGGAAATAAAAAGTAAATTCGACCATTTTAATATCAATGTCACCAACTTGGAACGTAGCATCGCATTCTACGAAAAGGCACTGGGGCTGAAAGAACATCATAGGAAAGAGTCGTCCGACGGCTCTTTCACTCTGGTCTATCTGACCGACAGCAGTACCGGCTTCCTGCTGGAACTGACCTGCTTGAAGGAGCATCCACAAGCCTACGAATTAGGGGAGAACGAGAGTCACCTCTGCTTCCGCGTATCCGGTGATTACGACGCCATACGCCAATACCATAAGGAAAACGGATGGGTATGTTTCGAAAACACAGCAATGGGACTGTACTTTATCAATGACCCGGATGACTATTGGATTGAGGTACTGCCGGAGAAATGATATTTTACATCACTAAAACAACGAAATATATGAGTATAGAAGAAGCGATGATGGGTGGTATTGTCTTCAAAGGCAAAAAGGACAAACCTAAAGAAGAAAACAAGATAAAGACCAAAGCCAAGAAGAAAACCTACATTACCGGGCAACACGGTTCCGCCTCAGCCAAAATGAAAGCAGAAATCCGCCGCAAACGCGCTAACAGACATAAGAAATGATAAATACAGCCTTATTGCCTACCGACAAGGACCCGATGGGCGCAGCCATAGCCGATTACTTTAAACGGCATAAAGCCGACCGCCTACGCGTGTTCTCTTCACAATTCGATGAGGACGAAATTCCCGTCGAAGAGCTATTCCGCACAGAAAAGCAAATGCCCTTGCTGGAGCGTACTGCTCTGCAAATGGCGACCGGAAAGATTCTGGATGTGGGTGCCGGTAGCGGTTGCCATAGCCTTACCCTGCAAGAAGCCGGAAAAGAGGTCCATGCCATCGACATTTCCCCGCTTTCCGTGGAAGTGATGAAGCAGCGAGGTGTGCGTAGCGTATCACAAACCAATCTGTTCAATGAACAGTTTGCCGATGAATACGACACTATCCTGATGCTGATGAACGGTTCCGGCATTATCGGAAAGTTGGAGAATCTGCCTGATTTTTTCCGGAAGATGAAGCTACTGCTCCGGCCTGGAGGCTGTGTTTTAATGGATTCCAGCAACCTGAGCTATCTGTTCGAAGAGGAAGATGGCAGTATTGTTATCAACCTTGCCGGTGATTACTACGGAGAGGTAGACTTCCAGATGCAATACAAGAATGTCAAAGGCGACTCCTTTGACTGGCTCTATATCGACTTTCAGACCCTGAGCATCTATGCTGCCGAAAATGGCTTCAAAGCAGAGCTGGTGAAAGAGGGTACACATTATGACTATCTTGCCAAACTATCCCGACAAGCATAAAAGTGAAGTGCCCCCTAAAAGTTAGACAAAAACTTTTAGGGGGCACTTCCTTTTTTATATCTTGCCTATTCCTACTATTCAGAAAGCATTCCGTCAATCTCCTTCACCAGAGAAGCAAATTCTTCAGGGTTATACAGACGTGTCAGCTTCACAATACGCCCTTCCTTATCAATCAGGACATTGCGTGTGATACCTGCCTTGCGGAGCGCATACTTCGCAAATATATCCGCTCCCGGGTCCAGACCCAAAGGATAGGTCACTCCGGTTGACTTACCAAAAGCAATCACTTTCTCCAACGGCTCGTCACGGTCGATGCCAATCAGCATAAAATCCGGATTCGACTTATGCTTCAGCCATATATCCTTCTCAATGAAAGGCATCTCCTTACGGCATACCCCACACCAGCTCGCGGTAAACTGCAACATGACCACCTTCCCACGAAGTCCCGAAAGGGTAATGCTTTTCCCATCCGTCAGCTTCACTGTAAAATCTGGAGCCATCTCCCCTACCTTAACGATGTAGCCGGTACTGTCCGCCACTACATCCTGCGCCTTGCCTGCCATGCTGCACATAGCAAACAGACAGAAAATCAGAAATCCAACTTTTTTCATTTTATTCAATCTTTAATAAGTAAGCTGTAACTATTCAGCGAATGATATTTTGGGTCAATGTAAAAACCTGAGGGGTAAATTTATAAATTATTATCTTTGTCTCCAAATT
>NZ_QTMD01000064.1:0-7344 GCF_003602995.1 Bacteroides sp. AF25-38AC
CAGTTCCATTGGTCAGAACGTTACGCACAGCGGAATAGGTCAGGGTTGACGTACCACCCACAGCAGCGATGGTTGTCGGATTAGCGGAGATAGTAACAGTCCAAGCACCATATGTGATTTCACCCGCAGACTGGGTTACCGTGCAGCTTACTTGTTTATCCGATTCAGCTTGTTTAAATGTTATTATTCCCGTTCTACTATTATCCGTATCTGTATTTTCAGCTACTGTAACTTCCAGCGTCGGCTTATCAAACGTTATCCAATCCACAGATGATGAGCAGTCATAATCAAGAGGCGTTTCTGTTCCAGGTATCAATGTACCATTGACAGAATAATATTTTTTAGAAGCAATTGCGAGGTTAAAGGTGCCGCCTTTACTTGATATGTTCTTTTCTATCGGAGTCACTGCAAACTGGTACTCCAAGATCTTGCCCATAAACGGTAATTCCACCACATGCTCGCTTTCAAACAGACGGTCTGCAGATAATTTAAACTCTTTCGAGTCATCAAAAATAATAAAAGGGTCGGCTGCACTAAAAGTCTGTTCCGGGAAAATGGCACTAAAGCTGACATCGGCTGCGTTACCATCCTTGAACATAACAATATCCTGCTGGCCGTCATCGAACAAGGTACGTATCTCTCCTGTCGAAAGATTCATGATACAGCCTGTATATGCATCATTGACAACGGCAGTTCCGGCAGCACCCCCGACATTCTCCCGGCTATAGGGAACCACAACTTTCGATAGCTTGTGGATAAAGGTTAAAGGAATATTGTTTTTGCCTGAGCCGTCAGTGTTCCTGGCATACATCAGGTCTGATTCTGTCAGACTTTCCTGGTCAGCAGCCACATGGAAAGTGAACTCCAAAGGGTTGTCAACAGTAGCATACGGGTAATATGCATAATAGTCAATGGGATAGGATGTTATGAATATTGAGTTGCTTTCCCCATCCGGTACAAATTTTTCACCGTCAAATATATATTTCTTGTTGTCTGCAAAATTACCGGAAGGACGCAGTTGAGCCGGAACCGACTCGTCATCACGCGCGGCCGCAAAAACTCCGATAGCATCCCCCTTCTCAAATTCCGTATCTGTCGCACGGGTGGATGGCTCTGGAGACAGATAGAAACAGACAGGGGATGAACCGGATGTTCCGGTGTCCTTCTCACACCCGAGGAGGAGTGCCAGCAGGAGTACAGATATATATGATAAAAAATGTTTCTTCATACTTTTTCTTTTTATGGGGAGCCCCCAATTTTATATACAGAAGCCATGCCTATCAAAAGCAGGCTTCTGTATATCAATCGTCATTCTCAAATTACAGGAACAAGGGAAATGTCATTATTCTGGCTGTCCGTCCACGGTTCGATTGTCACACCGGACTGGCCTCCGGACGGGTCCTCACCACCACCGATAATAAGACCGTTTCCGTCAAGGGAAATGGAATAGATGTTACGGTAAGAGGCTGCCCATGCTGTACCTGCCGGGAAATCATATTTCAAGTCTCTTCCGTCAATCGTGAAGACAACCTGCATGTCTTTTCCGGAAGTGGCGCTTACCGGAAAAAGAATGCTGGAAAGGGAAACATAGTCCTCCGTCAATGTCTGGTTGGCCGAGAAACTGACATCTCCATCCTGGGTGGTTGTCACCGCCCCAGTAGCAATGTTGTAGCTGCCTTTGGTCTGCAACGGTTTGGCCGCACCTGTATTCTTCAGAACCACAGCGGTAATCTTGCCTTCGCCACCCTTGTAGTCCGAAGTCTTTCTGATCTTGAAGACAACCTGGGTCAGGGCATGCTGCATCTCAATGTCCACATTACGGGCAGTGATGCTCACCTTGCTGTTTCCCTCCCCGTACAAGTGGTCTGTCTGCTCGCTGATGTCAACCGGTACAGCCTTCGGGTCCGCAAGGTCGCTCTTATAGGGATAATAGGCGTATACAGTACCCTCATTCTCATCAAGTAGGATATTGTCGCTCTTGAATCCCTTACCGGTAAAGACAAAAGGGATGTTACTGTAGGATGCCGAACCCTTGTACGGAACGTCAATGGAGTTGTCCACGACATAGACGCCCAGTTGGTCATTGTTTTCCCAGGCAGTCTTTTCAGCTCTTGTTACCGGTGACTTCCCGATGTACGCGTTGACCTGCATCGTATTGGTGCCGTCAACTCCATTCTTGTCATTGAACTCTTCTGTGCAGCTGCATGCCAACAGTGCAAGCAGGGCTGCCGAAACTAATTTGATTTTCATATAAAAAAATTTAGTGAATAAAAAATTATAATACGGGTTGGATTTCTCCCCAGTCCAGATCGCGCCAGCCGGCTATGGTAACAACCGGATCGACACCTGCATTCAAGTCGATGACAATCTCGAACACGATGCCGTCAGATGTAAAATCTGCCAGGACAGAGGAAAGGTCCACTTCCGGATAATATTTCTGAGAATTGGTCACAACTTCCATACAGAGCGTGTTTTCCACCTTATTGGAAAGCCCGAACACATAGGCTTCGGAAGTATATTTCCCCTCTTTCTCTATAAAATCAAAGACCAGACCGGCATAGGAAGGCTGGGGCTGGTTGGTATATATCTTCCGGGAAATGATTACTCCCTTGAGCAAGGCTTCCATCCCGGAAACAGTCTGGGCAGGCGCAAGTCCTCTTATTGTCACATTAAATATGATCTTTTGCACCATCGGCGAGAGAACGAACTCCCGATAGGTTGTATCCTCCGGAAGAATGGTGCCACTCTCCTTGCCCATAAAGACCAGATGCTGTGGATTCGCTATAACCGGACAGGCATATTTGGCCGAAACTACCGTATCGGCATAAATCTCAATTGTCGAGATGTCGCCTGCATTACGGATTTTGTTGTTGAAACGGGTATATGCGAGGAATCTGTATGTTCCGGCATCCAGCTGTGACAAAAAACGGTTGCCTAGAGCGAAATAGTCAGGTTCCCCCAGTTTCTCGGTATGCTCCACACCGGTATGGTAGTCATAATAGCGTACTTGAATTTCCTCCGTTGTGGACGGTACAGGTCCCTTGTCCGACACTGTGGCGGAAAGAAACCCCTTGGCCTCACACTCTTCCTTGAAAAGATTCTCACAAGAAGAGAACAATACGGCAAGGCTGGCATAAAATAAGATTTTCAAGTTTCTTCTCATTGCTCAAAATTTAAGTTATAGTCATTTATTAGCTGATAGATTTCCGGATCAAGGTTTCCCCTAAACCATTTCCCGGGATCAAGACGGCACGCCTCACTGAAAGCGGACACCGCATCCTCAAACCTCTTTTCACGTACATACAGAATCGCAAGCAGATAAAGGGTATCCTCATTCTGCGGCAGGGAGCGCAGTATCTCGACAGCCTGGCGGTCATATCCGAGGCTCATCAGACAGACTGCCGTATTATGGTCATTGTATTCACTGAGTACCGGCAGGGCGGCCTTGTACTGCCGGTTCTCCAGCTGTTTGACAGCATCCATATAAGCTGTGTCTATAACGGTTGTATGAATGGTATCCTTCACCATCTCACTACGGTGCAGATGGAACTGGAAATTCACTGCACGCAGCTGCGGATACAGTTTCTCCCTTATGTACCGGTAATCATGGAAATTCCTGAGTACCTCCTCGCGGGCATCGTTCTCCTTGACAGATGCAATGGCATTCAATATCGCGCTGCGCTGCGTAATATTCGAGTCATTGCGGATGAGACCGACAAGCTTTGTCCAGTCCTCCCCTATCGCATCGGCACGGAAAAGGGCGACTGCTTCCCTGTCATCCGTACGCTGTATCAGATACGACTTGAGCTGTTTTGCACGTTGTCTGGCCAGCTGCATGTTCAGATAGTCTGTACCTTCCGGTGAGGATGTGGCACACATATGCACACTGTCAAGTACCAGCTCACCGGTATATGTCAGTTTGTGCATCGTCTCCATCACCTTGTCTATCTCTTCCTTGTTGTTCCCTATCCGTTCGTCAAACAGCGAGGAACCCGCCTTATAGCTGATAAAGGCGGTTTGGTTGGCAGTAGCATGACGGGAGACTATTATCCGTTTGTATCTGGGCGCATGGTCCAAGAACTGTACCATTGAGGATATATAGTAGGTAAGCGTGTCGCTCTGGGGCAACTGATAACGGCTCTCGTCCATTGCAACCACGATACCGTCTATAGTCACGTCAATCTTACGTATATTCTCATCCGCCTCGATATTCTGCGAATAGTAGTATTCAAACCGGTCACCGTTCTGTATTACGGTATCCAGGCGGCATGGCTCCTTGGGAAACCGGACATATTCATTGTATTTTTCTTGGGTCAGGGCCTTTTTCCGTTCATTCTCCGCCTTCTTTTTCCAGTCAAAGAAACGTTTCTGTATCTCCACCGAGTCCTCTTTCGTAATAAGCCGCTGTTCAAACCGGTATTCAGGGGAAAGATAATTTCCCCAATGTCCTGGAGCATTGGCGACTTCCCTCTCCAGCCAGTACGCGGGAAGAACGGTTTTCCAGTTGTCAGGTCTCACTGCCGCACGGTTGCGTTCCATTACACCGTTGAACAGTAGATTGCGTCTGTTGCGGACACTCTTCCAGTCAATAAAGCGGGTCTGTGACAACTGTTCTTTCCTCCAGGCATAATAGAACTGTTCCTCAATGTCAAAAAGGGCCTTCCGATAGCCCTTTGCATCAAACAGCAACTGCATGTACGCGCTGTCAGGAATAATGGAACTTATGAAGTTCTGGTACATCCGATACCCCTTTTCCTGCTGTCTGAGGAACTGGGCGCCGGAAAGAAGTATCTTGTCAAAGCATATCCTCTTGCCGTTCTTGTATGCTACCGGAGACAACTGTACTTGCCACTTGTTATCTATCAGGGCCGCCGGGACATCAACCTTGAAATCTATGGCAATCTTGCCCGCACGCTCGGCAACATTCTTGCTTTTTGCGACAATCTGCACGTCAGCAAGCGATACGCTCAGGATTTCCTCGCCATTATCATCCTTTTCATATTCCGTGAAGCCCTCCTTCAACTTCCGCATCGTCTCCCTGCTATATACCTGCGTAGTGTCGATCACAGCCGGCTGTACCCTCTTTTTGTTAGGCTGGCGCTGGATCTGCGTCAGCCCCACACGTTGGACACCGTTTTTCTCTAAAACGGAAACAATGGGAGTGCTGCAGCTCAGCACAAGCGTAGAAAGGGTACCAAATAGGAACAGTCTCCTTTTATCAATCATTTTTCCAATGCTTTAGTAATACAATCATAACATACAGAAGATTCATCAGAATGATAATGCCAAGCATTAGCGAAAGTCCGGAACGGATCTTGAGCCAGACACCCTTCAGATACTCTGTCAGTCCCTCTTCACAGTCACTCATGGCATCTCTTCCCAATATCACGAACATGCACTATCAGGTTTTGTCCCACACAGTTCTATCTCAGTGGCGGATATATTGAGCGACGGCTGCGGATTACCGCTGTTATCCAGGTATGCTTTCACGGACATACGTCCACTCACGAAAACTTTTGTCCCTTTCTTCAGACAGGCAAGCATCTTTTCCGTATAGCCGTACCACCTTATCTGTAGCCAGACCGTCCTTTCCGTCATCTGCCCATTATGATCCTTGCCAAACTCCTTATGTGCCATACTGAAACACACGTACTGTCTGTCCGCATTGTCTTTTTCCACGGCAGCATCCGCTCCCAGGTTACCAATTACTTGTGATTGTAACATAGTTCTCTATTTTTATATGTTAATAATTCATCAGAAATCATCATAATCAGCTTCGACCTCAATGGCCATATGAACGCTGAGCAGAACGCACAGTAAGACAACAGTCCCCAAAACGCTGATCAACACAATATATAAAGTCATCACTTACCCTCTCAATCCCTTATCATTATCAGAATGCCACATAGTGCCATGAAAAGCACTATGCCAAAGAATATCCAAACAGGCTGGGTCATTTCCATTATTTCCCATCCTCCTTTGCATTTATACAGTGAGTAGTCAATGGATCTTCTGTGACTGCCTTTTCCGCACAATGGGAACAGAGTGTATGCTCTTCATCAGCCCACCAGCAAGTCCCGTAATCCGGATGGTAACAAGGGTCATTTTCAGTACACCCGCAAACACTGCAGATACCTGGAACAACAGACACCTTTTCAGAATGCTGGAAAATGCTGCGTACTTGACAAAAGTCCATGATGAATACATAATCCGGTACACCGGAAGCCGGCAAGACAGACGCCGTAATACGTTGAAGGGAATGATTCCGGGAATAGCAGATAGGCCGCAATTTAGGATGCGAAGTATTGATTTCCCGGATTCTATCTTCAATCAAAGATGACAAAGCATCCAGAGAGCAGTCATCCTTGATAAGGACATGTTCAAACTGACTGATAAAATCCAATAATTTCTTGCATGCCCTGTTTTTAGGACTATACAGAGACAGATGGTTAACGAAATACGTCATTATTCTATTGTCCTCCTTACAATTGATATTTACTGCCCTAACCATCAGAATAGATAAATAAGGTTCACTGAAATCTTATGGGGTATCAGGTACACTTTCCTCTCATGGTCAAACTTATATCCGCAGGTCTTGCAGAGAGACTTGTCATAGTTGGCCCAAAACGCGGCAAGGCCAAGCTCCCATTCAAAGTTCCAGCGGGGAGCCATCGGATAGGTCCACCCGAAGGACAGACCAGCACCCAAGCCCCAACCGTCATAACGGTACTTGTCCCAGATATTGCCGATGTTGTAACGGCTGGCAATCAACGAGAAACCAACAAACGGATCGCGAAAGCTCTCACGAAGCCAATAGCGGACACCGGGAAGAACTGTCAGGTTCTGGAATTTAGTATTGTTACTCTTGCTGTAAATGAAAGGATTGTACTGAACAGGAAGATGAAGAGAATACTTCTTGTTCAAAGTCATACCAAACTCCGCATTAAGATTACCCGTAACAAGACCAAGGATATTAGTCCTTGCAGAATAAAACTGCCCGAAGCATTGCGTGCTGCATAAAAACAACACTAGCGAAATAAACGACATTCTCAATTTTCCGTACATAAGATGAAGTATTTATTATTGTTCAATTCCGGTAAATGAAAGCTTTCCCGATGCTCACGCACGGGGAAAGCCGAATAATTAACACTATCTATCACGTGGAAATTACCACGAAACAGACATGAAAGGCCGTCACTACGGCCTATACTGTCTAACAAAAGACTTTTTAATTTATATAACCTATTTAGTGGCAGAAAGATAGAACTGTAGAATACATACTCTATTAACATGAATATGCACAATAATAATGAGGTGTTAGTTCTAACAGAACTCTAACAGCCA
>NZ_QTMD01000065.1:0-6854 GCF_003602995.1 Bacteroides sp. AF25-38AC
ACCTTAATTCCGCAACACTATTATAAATATAACTTTTTAAGTACCTGAGCAACAAAAAGTTGCTCAGGATTTTGTCATGTCAGATTTTTCACCTATCTTAGTGTTGCAAATCAAAATATGTATCAAACCCGACAGACATGGCAAAGAAAGCAATAAAATCTGAGAAACTCACTCCTTTTGGAGGAATATTTGCAATGATGGAGCAATTTGACTCCACATTGTCATATGTAATTGACACAACCCTCGGTCTAAGATGCAGGCTGTATGGTTATCAATACAGCGAAATCATCCGTTCTCTCATGAGCATCTACTTCTGTGGCGGCTCATGTATTGAGGATGTCACAACTCATTTGATGCCCCATCTCTCGCTTCATCCGACACTTCGTACCTGCAGCTCTGACACTATCCTCAGAGCGATAAAGGAACTGACGCAGGAGAACATTTCATACACGTCAGATACGGGTAAGAACTACGATTTCAATACGGCTGACACCCTCAATACCTTACTGCTCAATTGTATGTGTGCAGCTGGTCAGCTGAAAGAGGGTGAGATGTATGATGTTGATTTCGACCACCAGTTCATAGAAACAGAGAAATATGATGCAAAGCATACATACAAGAAGTTCCTTGGTTATCGACCAGGTGTGGCGGTTATTGGAGATTTGATTGTCGGCATTGAGAACAGCGACGGCAACACAAACGTCCGTTTCCATCAGAAGGACACGCTGAAGAGATTCTTCGAAAGGTTTGAACAGAACAATCTTGTTATCAATCGTTTCAGAGCTGATTGCGGCTCGTGCTCTGAAGAGATCGTGGAAGAGGTTGCCACCCACTGCAAGACCTTCTATATCCGTGCCAACCGCTGTAGTTCGCTCTACAATGACCTCTTCGCTCTCAGAGGCTGGAAGAGGGGAGAAATCAACGGCATTGAGTTTGAGCTGAATTCCATTCTTGTAGAGAAGTGGAAAGGCAAGACATACCGGCTTGTGATTCAAAGGCGGAAACGGATGGACGGTGAGCTTGACCTCTGGGAAGGAGAATACACATACCGCTGCATCCTGACCAACGACTACGAGCCTTCCGTAAGAGAGATTGTCGAGTTCTATAACCTCCGCGGAGGAAAGGAGCGCATCTTCGATGACATGAACAATGGTTTCGGATGGTCCAGATTGCCCAAATCCTTCATGGCAGAGAACACAGTGTTCCTTCTTCTTACAGCACTTATCCGTAACTTCTACAAGGTCATTATCCAAAGACTTGACGTAAAGAGGTTCGGACCCAATAAAACAAGTCGCATAAAAGCGTTTGTCTTCAGATTTGTCTCTGTACCAGCCAAATGGATCAGAACATCAAGGTGGTATGTGCTGAATATCTATACCTGTAATAATGCTTACGCAGATGTATTCCAGACTGATTTTGGATGACGACTACAACTTATGGGTATGATACTGCGTATTGTCTCAAGTCGCATTGTGGGGTAAGGGGGTATTGTAGGCAGAAGTGGGTATTTCAGCCTCAATTTATCTAATAATTCAGTAATGAGAGAACGTGTACACGTAAATAGGACGATGAAGGACTTAGTTGCGGATTTGAGGCTTATGAAAAGCGTATTGCTTTCTCAATACATGCCGTTCCTCTTCGCTCAGCGACAGGAAATAGGCTTTCCATCCCGGACAGAAATTGATGTGCCATCGCCAAAAACGACCCAACAATGACTTGGGTGAACGGTCGTATCGCCGCCTCAGTGGGCACTGCTGACAGTTATGTTTCTTTTCCAATACTTTATCTATTTATCTTTCGTAAAACTCTCGTGGCAAAAATAAGGATTATTTTCAGTGATCAAGCACACAGTTCATTAAAAAAGAGAGGATTTGCTAAGATTCAGAATAACGACGAGCCATCGACCCCAACGGGAGTCGAACTTCAAGTAACCGCACATGATACAATGTGCGGGTCGAAGTGCCTTCCCAATCCACGACCCCAACGGAGGTCGAACCTTTCTACAGATTATATGGTTCGACCCCGTTGGGGTCGGATGTATAGGAGTCATCTGGCCATCCGCAAGTCTTTGACATTGCGGTTAACGGGGGTGAGACCCTTTTCAGGGTCTGTTTGTTTGCACACCTTCATTCTACATAAACGGCTAAATTCAAATATTAAAAGCGTTTACATATTGCAACGTATTTATCTGTTATGCTCCTATTAAATTGTTCTATATCCTTATACTTTTCAACTAAATCCTTTATCACAGGCGCATTTAAATCGACGTTTAGGGTATATTGAACAAAAGCACGTAGCATCTCATAATTATAATTTACTCAAGTTTCGGATTTAGGTTGAGAGGATAGATTTGGGCATAAAAAAGGCTTTGAGGATTTCCGTATGTCACGGAAATTTAGTAATTTAGAGGTGCCCAAACAACTAATTACAATCACTCAAAGCCATGAGCAAAATTACAAAAATTCCATCGGAGATCCGCAACTTTTTCACGGGAAAACGAATCAATCCCGCATTTTCCAAGTTTATGACCCTCCTTGAGGGGATGAGGATTTCAGACAAAGATCTCGGAGGGAAAAAACGTGAGAACTGTCAGCTTACCAACCTTCAACTTTTCCAGATCATATTGATTCTGCCGTTTATGGCCGTCCCGGGTTTTTCTCATTATGCCGGATCGTCAATCTCGAAACTGTTCGGGGGTAAGAAGGACCTACTCTATTCGTTTATGGCCAAGGACAATATAGACTAGCAACATCATCTGGCACATCGCCTGTCATCTCATCAAGGCCGTGACCATAAGGAAAGACTATCAAAAGAGCCATCTTCCGGCAGTGCTTATTGTGGATGATTCCGACCTGCCGAAGACCGGATTGAGGATGGAGTGTATTGGCAAGATATTCTCGCACGTGTTTCAGCGGTGCATTCTCGGCTACAAGCTGCTGGCCCTGTGCTGGAGCGACGGCCGCTCTCAATTTGTCGTGGACTTCTCGATTCACGGCGAGAGAGGGAAGGTCGATGGCAAGGAACAAGGTCTTACGGCCCGGCAGCGCGAGAGGCGCTACAACCGCAAGCGTGACAGAGACTGCCAGACCGAAAAACGCAAGGAAGAGTATTTCGTATCCAAGCTTGAGCGCCTGAAGAGCATGGTGAAGAGACCATTGGAGGATTGTTCGCCGATATATATGAAGGCGTACACGAGCTCACCGTCGTGGAAAAGATCTGGTCAATCATTATTGATGTAATAGCAATCGTGGCTGAGATTTTTACCATTGACGAGAACGAATTGATGGAGCAAATTATACGGGATAACCGCAGGTTCAAGGCCATGCAACTGATCGCTCAGACTGCATAAAACCTAAATCCGAAACTTGAGTAAAATACATAACTGTAATAATCTACTACTAATCTAAAATAAAGCGATTATAAGCTATCCTTTTTCCTGTGTTTGTTTTAAAGTTTTCACCTATACACTTTTTTATCTTTTCCTGTTCTTTTTCTTTATCCATAACCGTTAAATTTTCAAGCAAATCAGCTTCCCATTGTATTTGAAAATCAAGTCCATCAATTTTAGATGGAGTATGATGGTTGCCTATTATAAAGCATATTCTATCAATATTTTTGTTATAGCCTACCTTTTTTAATATTTCTTTCGCTACTGCTGGTCCTTCCTTTTCTTGATAGACACCATCAATAGAACCGTATTTTTTTTGTGCTTCAACCGCACCAATATCATGTAGTATAGCAATAATACTGATGAATTCTTTTTCTTCCTCTCCGATATTTTCTCCGTTCATTATATCTTCTGCATTTTTCAAAACTTTAAGAGTATGCTCTATGCCAAAAGGAATTTCTTTGAATACTTCTTTCATCTCTATAATAATTTTTTCTTTAAACATAAATTACCTCCATTTATACCTTATAGGTGTTTTAGTTCTATCTATCCACTTTTTTGTTCGCCGATACAATCAGCATCATGGGACGGCGCATTTCATCCTGCATCCCCGGAATATCCATCATGTTTTCCGGCGGCTGCGGCTCCACAATATGATTTATTATAAAACCATTTGAAAGCAGTGTATTTAGATATGTGGTCAGTGTTCTATGATATTTTGTAACCTTTTCTCCCAAAAACACAGCTGTCCGTTTGCCCTCATAATAATAATTATCCACTGGAAAATGCAGTATTTCTCCTTTTTCGTTATAATGCCAGTCTTGTGTTCCATAGGCAGTAAAAACAGGATGTTCAACCGTAAAAACTAGCTTACCACCAGACTTCAGTATTCTATATATCTTTTTTACTAAAATCTCATAATCTGCTACATAGTGAAACGCAAGTGAGCTTAATATTACATCAAAACTCTCCTCTGGGAATTCCACATCTTCTATAGCACAGCATTTATATTCAACCTGTGGAAAATGTGTTTTTTCTTTGGCTACCTCGAGCATTTTATGAGAAATATCAACACCTACAACAGAAGACGCTCCGTGTTCCATCGCATAAATACAGTGCCATCCATAGCCACATCCTAAATCAAGCACACGCTTATCTTTAAAATCCGGCAGCAGCTTTCTCAATGTTTCCCATTCTCCTGCACCGGCTAGTCCCTGCTGTGAGCGACTCATTTGACTGTATTTTTGAAAAAATATATTATCATCATATTTGTTTTCTTTCATCTGAATTCCCCCTCGTTTAAAAAGTTATTTATCTCCGTTGCAATTTTTTTCACTTCTTTATATAGCTTCTCGGTCATATCGTAGCATTCAAAAAGTGAAAGACCAAGTACTTCAAAAATATGATTTACCCTTTCGGCATATTTTTTAGGTTTATATTCAAAAGTTTCAAGCAGTTTTATAGCTTTCTTTTCGTTAATGCAATAAGCATTATTGCATGCAAATAGTACTTGATTTAAGCATGAAATAATACGAAAAACATGGCCTGCAATATAATATTTATCCTCTGCTCCCGCATTTGCTTTTACAAACATTAAAGAGAATTCTGCTTCAAATAAGAAAAAGTTTATCAAGCTCTTCTTTAGAGCACCAGGGTAAATTTCCGCCTGATTTTTTAATTCGCAAAAGCTTTCATTTTTAGCATATTGTATCTTGCTGATAGCCAATTCTCCACGATACATAGCACTTATATAACCATGGGGATGCCCGGTCTGATAATTTGCAGTAACAATTCCTTGCTCCGTATCCTTGATTATTTGTTCCACCCGTTTTATATCACGTAAAATCAGATCAACATGATACCCGTTAATAACTAACCATCCGCCTCCATTGACCCAATCACCCCACGCTCCGGGAGGTACAACAAGGTTGTTTCTATTCTCATCATCCAACTCTGTAGCAATTTGGTTAATCGCTGTCAGGTCAAATGATTCTTGATTGTAATAAATTCCGATATCTATATCAGAATCCTCTGTATGGGTACCTCTTGCACGGGATCCCCCTAATACGATGCCTTCTATAAAAGGCAAAGAGGATAATTTTTCTGTCACTGATTGAATAATATTATATATCATACGAACACACTCCTTTATTTTGCATCTAATTTTCTAATCTCAGTTATCATTGGGCAAACTATTGCAATGCAAATAATTAAAATACCTGATAGTAAAAACCAATGATTTACACCGATTCTATCAGCAAAGAATCCAGAAAGAATTAACCCAATTGGCATAGCAAGAGACATGATACTTCCAGTTAAAGAAAATACACGTCCTAAATATTCAGGCTTAATTTTCTCCTGAAAAAGAGCTGTTTGCACACCGCTGTAAAACGGAACCGAAAGCCCCATTATTGCACAGCAGACTACAAATATGAAAAATCCACTTTGGGGAAGTAATCCTGAAATGGGTAAGCTTATCCCCATCATAAAAATGGATGCCGTTATTAATAAGATTCGCTTTTGGTAATTCCCAAATAACCCTAATAATAGACCCCCTATCAACATACCAGAGGCATAAGCAATCTCCGTAATAGAAATATGCATCGGTGTACCATTAAAATATTCCATAGTGATTAAAGGATATAAAGCATTTATGGGCATATAAACAAACATATATAATGTTCCAACGAGTAATAAAGCAAATAATCCTTTATTTTGCCGTAGTACAGCCATTCCTTCTTTCATTTCTCGTATGAAATTTGGTTTCAAACTTTGCACTTGATCACCCAGCTTAGGAATACGTACAATTGCTACCGTAATAGATGCAATCACAGCACCCAATACATCGATGGCAATAATAGCATTTAGTCCCCAAACGGAGTATAAGAGTGCTGCAACCGCCGGACTAACAATATAGCTTATAGACTGCAAAGACTGACTATAGCCTGCACATTTCGTAAGCTGTTCTTCTGGTACTAAAAGTGGAGTAACCGCATTGAGAGCCGGGGTATGAAAAGCTGTTCCAATGCTACGGATGAACAATACTACCATAACCATCCAGATAGGTAACTCCATATACAATGCAACAATAGCTAGCACGGCCCCAGCTGCTGCGATAATTAAATCAGCACCAATCATTATCTTCTTCCTATCATGACGATCCACTAATACACCAATGGCTGGTCCAAAGACCGCATAGGGTAAAAAACCTACAAGTGAAGCCATAGACAAGACCATCGCAGATCCTGTTTTTTCTGTAAGGTAAAAAATAATCGCCATTTGCAGGATGGCACTAGTGATTAATGA
This sequence comes from Bacteroides sp. AF25-38AC, assembly GCF_003602995.1. Taxonomy (NCBI): domain Bacteria; kingdom Pseudomonadati; phylum Bacteroidota; class Bacteroidia; order Bacteroidales; family Bacteroidaceae; genus Bacteroides; species Bacteroides sp. AF25-38AC. The sequence goes on from NZ_QTMD01000065.1 coordinate 6,695, forward strand.
TACTGCCTGCCCTGCCCATATTGTATAAAACTTAAGTTTCCAATTGTTGTATTTTTCCATTTATATTATCTCCCTTAATTCCGCAACACTTTGATTTAACTTTATTTAGGGACTGTCGTTAAATTCCGTCATTATGAGTCAATCGGCAGACTGTCCCGGT
>NZ_QTMD01000066.1:0-5506 GCF_003602995.1 Bacteroides sp. AF25-38AC
TATTGCATTGGCAATCAATTCGTTATAAAGTTTTATTCTTTTTACGACAGTCCCTAATTTAAGCCTACAAGATATATCAAAGACAGCCTGAAGAACCTTATTGTCTGTGAAGATAGTGTTTCATAATCTATATACTTGAGGCAGGCTGTCTTTTTCACTCTACAAAATAATAAAAAGCCTTCCGGAATACAGTGAACACTACCAGTAAGAGAATTACAACCGGAACCTGACTCTACAGATTAACACCATTATCCGGAAGGCTTGGATAGATAGAACGAAAATGTATGAGGAATGTTTGGCTATCTTAAGGCTCTTATTTTTATCACAATAAATACTTTGCTACAGACTTCCAATTTGGAAACTGTTCAGAACCGAATAATATAAGCTTGCCTTTAAAATTAGCAGCACCATTCTTCTTCCTATCATCTATTAAGTAATCACCTGCATTCAAGTTTTTATGATGCGACAAGATTAAACGCTTATGGCATACTTCACCCAAATAACGTTTTACCCATTCCAATTTATCAGACCATGCACTTGGGTTGTCCCATGGAGCTGTTGATAATATGTAAATGTCATATTTGTTCTTTAAACAATTTATAGCATCTATTGCTCCTTCATTGGGTTGCATTTTGGAAAATATATTAGGGACTCTATCATAGCACCCCGCGTATTGTTTTTTTAGCTTCTCACTTAAGGCGTTTATGCCAGATTGGAAGTTTACCAACACATTATCCATGTCTACATATAGTACTTTCTTATTTGAGCACCGTTCGAGGTAATCCAATGCTTTTTTATATGTTTCCATTTTCCAATGTGGCTTACCATCCAAACGGGACAAATCCATATTGTCTTTCAAATCTTGTATTTTGACTTTTACGGCAAGTGGATTGGTTGCTACACGTTGGATGAATGTTTGGTAGTCCTCATCTTCTATTTGGGTCAGACACTTTAAAGCAGCCAACACTTCGTCACTAAACCCTTGTGCTTTTAATTCTTCCAATGTCATAGAGGTATCTTCTACCACATCGTGTAACAATGCCACAATCTTTTCATCTTCTGTTTGGCAATGTAATGCCACCCTTGTAAGGTGAAGTTTGTAAGGAGCGCCAGCTTTGTCTGTCTGCCCCCAATGAGCCTTGTAAGCAATATCTAAAGCCTTGTTCAACATATTATTTTAGTCGTTATAAATTATTCATCGGTTAGTGGTGCACGTGGAATGGAAAATGTGTCTTCATCCAAAAAGCCACCTGTCATTTCAATATAGTCATATATAATGTTGACAATATGTTCCAACTTACCATACGAAAACATAATCTTCTTTTTTTTTAATTGATGGTCTATATAATTTACAGTTTCTTCAAAATTTACATAATTACCAAAACCTATAACATCATTCCAGTAATTACTGAAAGCTGTATCAATTGCTTCCCAAATAATTATTGGAAGTTCAAATTTAATTCGATTATATACAGCAACTTTTACTCTATCTGCATTTATAGAACCTGTGTCCATTTCAGTTTACGATATTGTTAAAGTTTGAACTACACCTGACACAAAGATAACCAAAAAAGTTAGGCTTGCCGATTTTTTAGCTAAATTAACGTGAAATAAAATTAGAAAATAGCGAGTTGCTTGCTATTGATGAATTTTACATCAATAGCTGGTTGCTTCTCAAAAAAGCAGTATGCCGCGATAGCCGACAAGGAATTGGCTATAAAGTTATTGAATGAACGATGTCTGGAGTGTTCTATCTGCGCAATGTTCTTCAGTTCGTCATTGACCGTTTCAATCAAAGCCCTTTTTCTTAGCAGAATCTTGTCGGCAATACTCATCAGTGAATTCTTCATATTATTTTTAACTTTAGTGACAAGCTGTATACCATTAAGGAAAAGGTTCTCAAACAGAGCCTAACCAATATATCCTTTGTCTGCGCATAGTTTTCCTTTGCTGTTCTCCAGAAACTTACCTTGCTTCAACGGTTCCCGGTCATCCACGTTTTCAGGCGTGAACATGAAATTGAGAATCTCACCCTTGTCATTGACTATCAGATGCAGCTTGAATCCGAAGAACCATCCCATTGAACTTTTTCCACGTTCGGCAAGTTCCTCAAATGTCTTATGAATAAGGATTCTTTGGTTACGACAAACACGTAAAGGAGTGGAGTCAACAAAACTGATACCGGTACAGGTTCCCAACAGTACTTTTTTGATGAAGATGGTCATGGGAAGCAATACTTCCTTCTCCAGTTCCACAAAACGGTTATAGGAAACCTGACGCGGAAAAAGGTGTTTCAGATGTTTACAGACATATTCCTTATAGTAATGCTTGAAATAGCGGAAACCACCGGAGTGAAACAGGATTAGAATAACCATAATCTCAGCATCACTCATACGGTTGGGCTTGTTACGATGCCTGGTCTTCTTATACTCAATCATATATTTTTCCTGTTGCAATCTAAATTCCTTGCAAAAATCATCGGCCATACAATAAATCTCTGCAACTTTAGACTCTGGAAACATAGCGGTAATCGTTTAAATGTTATATTCAGCACTATAAATTTAACACTTTTATCGCTATGTTTCTAATTATCAGAAATATATATTTATTCTTATTTCGAACTCACGTTAAAGTATGATGTTATTCAGATTGTTAATAACGTATAAAAATAATGCCGGGGAGCAGGACGCTCCCGGGAATGACAAATGTGATGGTTGTCGATTAATGTAGCGGTATCGTTATCCCTCTGGAGATTCAAACCCGATGAAGTGCATAATGGGTACCGCTGCCTTCATGATACGTGTCCCTTTCCCTACTGCTACGCATTCCGGATATTATTGTGTATGGACCGGCGCAATTTTCCGGATGCGTGCCGGAAGAGGAATGGGACTCTGGGGCAAGTAGGATAGAGGATGCCTGGCAAGAAACATGCAGGGAGTTCGGGTCGGATAGAGGGAAAGGGATGGGGGAAAGTACAAACGACGGGGCAAAAAACGTCGTGTGACGAGTATGGCGTTTCATCTTCGGGACAACATCGTCAACGGCAATTTAAAGAACATCTATCGGAACAACAGGATATTGCTACATATATGAAAGAGCCGGATTTGGCATGGACAGCATCTGTCGATGTGACCTGAAGCGGTATGGGTTAGTTCAAATGTTTTGGCGGCCATGCCTGTCCCTTGACGGACAGTAGTGATATTTCTCATTTTTAGAATGGGACATGCAAGTTTTTTATATGGGGAGGATGTGGCAATATTTTAAATAATAATATACCTTTGCATTTACATTAATCCAGTTAATGGATAAATGGTATATTACGTTTGATGTCTTATAATCCATTGGACCTATTTTGATTCCTGTAAATAATGATTAAATTCTGTAATTATGAAAACTGTAGCTTATGCCCCCTTTGCCTCTCCACTCTATGTAATGTTAAAGCCGGTAGGAGCCGTATGCAATCTGGCATGTGATTATTGCTACTATTTGGAAAAGATGAGTCTTTATGAGAACAGCCCAAAGTATGTGATGGGCGAAGAGCTTCTTGAAAAGTTCATAGAGGAGTATATCAATTCCCAAACCATGCCACAGATACTTTTCACCTGGCACGGTGGAGAAACTCTGATGCGTCCTCTCTCTTTCTATCAGAAAGCGATGGAGTTGCAACAAAAATACGCCAAAGGCCGTACTATAGACAATTGTATACAGACCAACGGAACCTTGCTGACCGATGAATGGTGTAAATTCTTCCATGACAACCACTGGCTGGTGGGAGTTTCCATTGACGGTCCACAAGAATTCCATGATGAATACCGTAAGAACAAGCAAGGCAGGCCTTCTTTTGTAAAAGTCATGCGAGGCATCCACCTGCTGGACAAACATCAGGTCGAATGGAACGCATTGGCTGTTGTCAATGATTTCAATGCCGGTTATCCAATGGACATTTACCACTTCTTCAAGGAGATCGGTTGCCGCTACATCCAGTTCACTCCGATTGTGGAACGCATTTATCAGCATACGGATGGCCGCCATCTGGCGGCATTGGATGAAGGGGGCTGTGAAAGGCTGGCGGATTTTTCGGTGACCCCTGGGCAATGGGGCAATTTTTTATGCACAATTTTCGATGAATGGGTCAAGAACGATGTAGGCAGATGCTATATCCAGCTGTTTGATTCCACCCTCGCCAATTGGGTGGGCGGGCAACCCGGGGTTTGCACAATGGCAAAGACTTGCGGGCATGCCGGAGTGATGGAGTTCAACGGGGATGTGTATTCGTGTGACCATTTTGTTTTTCCACAATACAAGTTGGGCAATATTTATTCTAAGACTCTGGTGGAAATGATGTACAGTGAACGTCAGAGATCATTCGGGCAATCCAAACAAAGTTCTTTGCCGGCCCAATGCAGGGAATGCCGCTATCTGTTTGCCTGTAACGGGGAATGCCCCAAGAACCGTTTTTGCAAAACGGCATCTGGAGAACCTGGATTGAATTATCTTTGCAAAGGTTATTATCAGTTCTTTGACCATGTGGCTCCTTACATGGATTATATGAAGCGGGAATTGATGCAAGGGCGAGCGCCTGCAAATATAATGGAAGCCATTCGCAAGGGCGAGCTTTAGAAAGTGACAAGAAGGTTGTACCCGTTTTTCTGACTGTCTTCTTGTTCCGGTCTGCAAAGATGAAACTCCATTGCCGCTTTAATTATTGCGGCTTGTTTGCCCTGTCATTCCATCCTGCATTCCAGTTATGTGCATAAGAGTGTCCTGCTTGTATTGTAAAAGACAAGCAGGACTGATTCCGCCTTAAAAATGGTTTGTCTTATTTTGAGATACGTCTTCAAGTCAGGATAGCATTGGGGGGACATTTTGGCGGTTCGAGTGACGGCATCACGGAATATCCGGGAGAGCCTGCATCTTCAGTACTGTAATGCGGTAATTTCAAGTACCGGCTTGCCGCATGCCAATACTTGTAGTGCCAAGTTGCCCCAACAAGTGCATTGCTGGAGCCGGATCAATCTTGTCTTGGGTATATGACTTGAAACAATCACGGTTGATGGGATTTTTGGAACTGGCTGCCATCAGGACCGATGTCTTGTCGTGTGCTTAAGCGATAAGGCAATGGCCGATTGGATGTTCTGCGTCCGCTGATATTTCCTATAGTGGAACCGCCGGTTCGGCTACCGGTTCAGACCATGAAAGGAAATTTGAATCATTGTGCCTTATAATACGTAACATACTTGTTGGCAGATCTTTAACAGAATGTGCGATTTCGGGTTGACACTGGTCCCGGGCGCTATTCTCCCAATACATATAAATAATTATAACGAATTAGCTAAAAAGCTTGCATGATTGGAATATAATATTTATATTTGTGCTGTGATAAATAACTGATATTACAAATTCAAAAATAAAGCTATCTATAAAAAGATGTTGCCGTTAAAAAAAACATCGCTGAAGGATATTGCTGAAGCTGCAGGCGTTTCAACAGCATTGGTTTCGTTCGTTT
>NZ_QTMD01000067.1:0-5088 GCF_003602995.1 Bacteroides sp. AF25-38AC
CAGCCCTCGTACTCCGAATCGGAGTACCATGCCCGGGTCCATTCCAATGGAAGCGGGGACGGAAAGCCGAAGTCCGTGCCCTCGTAAACCACTGCGCCGTTGACAAGGTTCACAGGCTCGAAGCCGTTCTTGCACAAGTATGCGCTCAGCTTCTTCGTCGAGGGGAAACGATTCTGTATGTTGGTATTTTGTAAAACCTTTGTATTAAACTTCGCGAGTGCCTTTCCAAGTCCCTTGCGTCCGAGCTTCATCAGGGAACTGAACCCTATGCTCGCCGCAAGTCCCGCCAGCATTCCGCCCCAGTCGGGGACGTAGGGACCGCCCACCATGACGGGCTTGCCCGTGGGGACAGGAAGGGAAAAGGAGGTCGGAGCGAAAAGGCTCGGTATGAGCCGTGTCTTTCCAGCCTTGTTCTTGCCTATACCTGCCGACAGCGGTATGCCCACGTCGTTGCACGTCATCACCATGTGACCCTTCGGACTCATGCGGTTGCCGTCGCAGAACACGGTCTGCGAGGCGAAGAAGTTCATGCTCTCGTGGCCGATCATGGAGGCCATGGCGAAAGGCCCGGCAAGCGGGATGTGCGCCAGGGGGATAATCATGCCACCGGTGTCCGAGACGCCGCGCTTCAGCCCGTTCACGCTTACGTTCGTGCCAAGGAACGGTATGTAGTCGGCGGGGTCCATCACCATACCCATGTAGGGATGGATGGGGTTGAAGGGGGGAGCTGTCGTCACATGGACGTCAACCCCGACTACCATAGTGATATGACTGTCCGCGAGTAACATTAATCTTAACCGTTATTCAATCAAAAATTCAATATCACTACATACAAACTCAAAAATTGAATCATATGAAGTTAGTAATATATGTTTTAGCTGAGGTTGTATATCCAAATTATTATTTACGACTTGAGAATCTATGATTTCACAAAGACAGGATTCTGGATGTAATTTTGGAAGCAATTCATCACTCTGCATTTTGAAATATATAAGACTATTTGATATTATCCTCATTTGAACATATTGTTCAAAAGTTGCTCCTTGACTACATTTTGTTGTATCAATAGAGAAAGTAATATCCATCTTAGACTCAGTTAATTTATTAAATTTTACAAAGTCTATAGCTCCACGACCTTTAATAAGCCCTAAATCTGTTATAATATTTTTTAATTTCATTTTGTACATCTTATTTCGATACTTCTACCAGCATTTTTCGTAGAAAAACGTTCATTTAAATCAACTCTTCTTAAGTCTTTTGCTGTTACCATTCTTGCATTTATATTATCTACTCCGGCCTCTTTTGCCGCATAAAGCCTACGATTGTCTAATGAAAAATAATCTCCCTCATTAGCTCCTTGCCCTTTTAATCTTTTTTGTATGTTTGTTGGCAAATCTTCTAATTTTATTATTCTAATTGGTTCAATATTTTCTGCTATTTTAGGATTTACTTTCATAGCTGCGATGGTATCCTGCAATGTTGTCCCATCTCTAAAGGTATCCTTTATGCTATCTTGTGAGTAAAAAATATTTTTAGGATTTACATTAAACAAACCTACTACATCCAGCCAGGTATTAACATCTTCTACATACCCATACAAAGTAGGATTGTTTCCCGCCAGCCCAATGGGATCAGAAGAAATATACATCCCCATATCCGGCGAATAGTACCTGAACCTGTTGTAATACAGCCCCGTTTCTTCATCCTCGTACTGTCCCTGATACCTGAACGGCACGAGCGTTCGGTCCCCATGGCATTCCGCCACCCTGCCGTACACATCCAGCAGCATCTCCCACACAAGCTCTCCCTTGCTGTCGTATGCCTGCGTCGGCGTACCGAGGTAGTCATGCACTATCGTGTAGCGTTCCCCGTCCGTGACCTTCGCCACAGGAGTGAACGACGTTCCGTCATATATCCATGTCACAAGGCCCTCCGGCTTCTCCGTGCCGTTGTATTCCTCGCGTCCGGTCTCGTCCGTGACGAGCATCGGCCTCCGGGCTTCGTCGGTGTCCCATTCGTGCAGTACCACGTTGCCGTCCCACCCGAAACGGTGCACGGTGTTATCCGTCCTCTTGGATATTCTTCTGCCGAGGGCATCATAGCCGAACGTTACCGTCCTGCCGTCGGGAGTCCTCACCCCGGCAAGCATACCGTTGGCCTGCCACTCGTAGCAGGTGTCGCCCGGCTGCCAGCCGGCGAACGGGTCGGTCTCACGGCTGTTTTCGTTCTTGTCGGCATCATCCGCAGAGAACAGCATACCGAGCCACCCTTTCTTTTCGGTGTGCCCGCTTTCCGGAACGGACACATCCCTGCGGCTCTTGTGTACGAGGTTGCCCTCGCAGTCGTAGCGGTAATGGTACTCGCCGTCCCACAGCAGACGTCCGCCACGGTCATACTCGCGTCCCTTGCATCCGTCCTCCCGGTACAGGTTGCCCACCTTGTCGGGGGTGCGGAAGACGCTCTCATACATGGAGTAGTCGCCCCTGACGAGGTTACACATCGAGTCGTAGTCGAAGATGACCGGCTCCGGTGACAGGTTGCTGCGCATCGACATCAGCCTTGCGCCCACGTCCCAGCGGTAGCTTCTCCAACCCGTGTGTCGGTTGCCCGAACGCACGTGGCGCGAGCGGACAAGCCCCATGTCGTTGTAGTCCGTGGTAATCCTTATCCCTCCTGTTGCGAAACGCTCCACCTCACGCCCGGCGTCGTCCCGGCCTATGGTGCTTTCCCATGGCCGGACGTCCCCTCCGGAATCGCCGTATGCGGACGCTTCATCCGCTTCCGGTTTCCTGACGGTGGCTTTTATGCCGCCGACAAGCCCGAGCCTGTCGTAGGACAGTTCCGTGTCGGCTCCGAGTGAGCTTCCCACACGGGTGCGCTCGCCGTATGCGTTGTATTCCGACTCCACCGACATGACACCCATGAACTTGTCGCCTCCGGGAAGCCCCATCGTCTCCTTTGTCACACGCCCCATCGGGTCGCGTTCGAACACCATGCGCGCCTCACCGTTGTCGGCGGTGGCCATCAGCCCGTTCCTGTCGTAGCCGTATTCCTCTTTCGTGCCGTCGTGGTACTCGGCTGTGAGCACACGTCCCATGGTGTCGTATGTGTAGGCGGTGCTGCGCCCTCCGGGACGAACTATGCGTGTCACACGTCCGCAACCGTCCCTGTGGTATATGCGTTCTATGCCGCCGTAGTCCTTTTCCGATGATATGTTGCCCGCAAGGTCGCGCCTGAAGACATACCCGGCACCGGCCTCGTTGACCACCTCGCGCAGGCGGTCCATCCCGTCGTAGCGGAAGCTCACCCTGTTCCCGGCTTCCTCGCGCCATGTCATGCTCCCCACGGAGTTGTAGCCCATGCGAACATGGCGTCGCGCGTCACGCGCCTCCGTGATGCTGTCGTAGCTGTCGTAGCCGAGGTGTATGACGTTACCGTCACGGGCGTCTATGCGCCGCAGGCGGTCCAGGGCGTCATACACGTAGAACTCCGTGCGGCTGCCGGGAGAGCTTCGCTCTATGAGCCTGCCCCTGGCATCATGCTTCCAGCCGCCGAGCAGCCTCCCGTCCTCGTGCCATGACACGAGGTTCAGCGAGCCGTCGTAGGACAGGTCGGAACGGCGGTCTCCCTTGCCGACGCCCACGGGCTGGCCGTGGCTGTCGTAGGTGAACTCCGTGACGCCGCCGTCACGGTCTATGAAGCGGCTGACAAGGTGCGGACGCTCCATGTCGTACAGGCGGACGGTCTTGTTGCCCTCACGGTCCACATGGATGCCCAGCCGTCCCTTGTCGTCGTATATGTACATCTCGCCGCTGCCGTCGGGGTACGTGACACCGGTGAGGTTGCCGTCATTGTCGTAACTGTAGCCCGTGACGCCGCCCTCGGGGTCGATGGTGCGGTAAGGCTCCATGAAGTCCGTGTAGCTGTGGCGCGTCTCGTTGCCGAGCGGGTCGATTTCGGCGGTCACAAGCTGGTCGGGTGTATAGCGGTAGGTGGTCGTGCCGCCCGTGGAGTCGGTCACGAGGTTGTAGCCTTCGGAGGGGTGGTACTCGATACGTCCCTCCATCATGCCGTCATTGCCGTAGGTATGGACGCACCGTCCCTTGCTGTCGTATTCCCAGTAGTAGGTGTCGCCGTTGCGGTCAGTCTTCTCCGTCATCAGGTGGCCGCTATACGACATCTCCGTGGTCTTGTCCATGGCGTCGGTGATGCCCGTCATGTTGCCGGAGCCGTCGTAGGTGTACGACACCAGACGCTCTTCTCCCTTGTCGGTGACGAACGACAGGCTCGTGACGCGTCCGTTCGTGTCGGTGGCGGCGTGTACCGTGCGTCCGGCAGGGTCGCTCAGTCCGGAGAACCTGCCGTTGCTGAAACGGAGCTGTATATGAAGCCCGTCGGGGTTTTCTATGCGTGTCATGCGCCATGCGCCGCCATCCCGCATATCGAAGCGGTATGTGAGCAGGCTGTCATGGCTGTATGCCTCGTAGCCTTTTTCGGTACGGCGCAGTGTCATGCGTTCCGTGCGCATGTAGAACTCGCCGCCCGGCGCTATCGGCGGGAAAGCGACGGCACGGCCATCCTCCATGCGGAGCATCGTCACGCCCTCGTCCTCGAAACTTTCCACCGTGCGGTCATAGCAGCAGTGTACGCCATGGCCCAGCCAGCCCTCGTACTCCGAATCGGAGTACCATGCCCGGGTCCATTCCAATGGAAGCGGGGAAGGGAAGCCGAAGTCCGTGCCCTCGTAAACCACTGCGCCGTTGACAAGGTTCACAGGCTCAAAGCCTAATTTACACAAGAATCGGCTTAGCTTGTTAGGCCCTTTGGTTATTTGTCTTTTCAGGTTGAATTTTCTTATCTTGTTCCGTGCGCATTTCATCAGGGAACTGAACCCTATGCTCGCCGCAAGTCCCGTCAGCATTCCGCCCCAGTCGGGGACGTAGGGACCGCCCACCATGACGGGCTTGCCCGTGGGGACAGGAAGGGAAAAGGAGGTCGGAGCGAAAAGGCTCGGTATGAGCCGTGTCTTTCCAGCCTTGTTCTTGCCTATACCTGCCGACAGCGGTATGCCCACGTCGTTGCACGTCA
>NZ_QTMD01000067.1:5098-5441 GCF_003602995.1 Bacteroides sp. AF25-38AC
ACAGCGGTATGCCCACGTCGTTGCACGTCATCACCATGTGACCCTTCGGACTCATGCGGCTACCGTCGCAGAACACGGTCTGGGAGGCGAAGAAGTTCATGCTCTCGTGACCAATCATCGAAGCCATGGCGAAAGGCCCGGCAAGCGGGATGTGCGCCAGGGGGATAATCATGCCGCCGGTGTCCGAGACGCCGCGCTTCAGCCCGTTCACACTTACGTTCGTGCCAAGGAACGGTATGTAGTCGGAGGGGTCCATCACCATACCCATGTAGGGATGGATAGGATTGAAGGGGGGAGCTGTCGTCACATGGACGTCAACCCCGACTACCATAGTGATATGACT
>NZ_QTMD01000068.1:0-5270 GCF_003602995.1 Bacteroides sp. AF25-38AC
GCAAGCCTTCCTTCATCTTGGCAAGGTCATACATTTCACTAGACATATTGGTCTGCGCATAGCTCATGTTTAATCCCAATAAAAGACCGATAAGGCACAAATAAAATTTATTCATACTTTTATGATTTATTTAATTGTAATTAACTCTATAAACTTTATGCATTATTTATTGATATCCTGGATTCTGCTTTAAATTCGAATTTTCTGTCACATGTTTACGCTGTAAAGGCAAGTAATAATGATGTTCAGCAAATAACCGCTTTGCATTCCCTTGACAATTCTCAATCAGATAACCAAATGTGTTTCGCTCTTTTATATAATAAGCCTTCAAACGATGGAAGACACCTGTAAGTTGTGTATGGGCAGTACGCCATCTGCGTAAGTCCCAAAAACGGATACCTTCAAAAGCCAATTCTATCCTCCGTTCATGCCGTATTTTCTCCAAATCAATAGAAGTATGTTCAGGCATACCTGCCCTCTTTCGTATCTCATTGACAGCCACCCTTGCTTCCTCAATCCGATTAGCACCACCTAACTCAAAAGCAGCTTCTGCCAAATTTAGATAAATCTCACCCAAGCGATAAATAATAAAATCAGTATCAGACATGCCTCCTCCAGGAATTCCTCTCTCTTCTTTCAAATATTTTTTTACACAAAATCCGGTTTGAGTAGCACCTGCCGCTGTGTTATTCACATCTTTTCCTCTTCCAGACAAACTATTATCTCTCTTATCTGTGTTTATATTACTTTTAATAGTAAAATAATGCGTTTCCACAGGGGTGTCAATCCAAAAAGCTTGATTATACAAAATTGTAGCATGAAAGCGTGGATCTTTATCTTTATATAGTTCTTTGGTATCTATCTCTTGATTGTAATTTATAGAGCTTCCAGGAGTTCCATCTATAAATTCATAAGCATCTATCATTTCTAAAGTCGGGTTTGTGATACTGGCAATCCAAGGTTTATAAGATATTGGTTGGTTATTGTAATCATAATCTTGTCCCAAATCCTTTTGAGTAAATTTTTTAGCCCAAATAACCTCATTGTTGTCTTTTTCTAAAAACAAATATTGATAATTTTTACTCTTGTCATCATATTTCTTGAATAAACTGAACCCACCTTCTGCTAATATTCTTTTAGAAGCTTTGTAAGACTCCTCGAAGTAAAAATCTGCATCTGTAACAGGTACTCCTAAAATACCATCCAAATCCATCTTTCCATAACGGGCAATACTACCTGCATACAACATAGCACGGCTCTTTAAAGCCAATGCAGCAAAGCGACTGACACGTCCTTTATTCGCTGCGTCATAAGAAGGAGGTAAAATATCAATGATTTCATCCAACTCTTTACGCACAAACTCATATACTTCTTTCTCTGTATTTCTGAAAGGATATATATCTTCGTCTCCTATTTGCTGAGGTTCAGTGATAATAGGTACACCACCCAATCTCATGGCAAGGTTAAAATAATGCAGTGCTCGCAAAAAGCGACATTCAGCCATACGACGATTTTTAAAATTCTCATCCAGAGTACTATTTTTCATATTTAACAAGAATTCATTATATCCACGTATAACATTATAACTCCACATGCCAATATAATAATCATCACTTATATTATCCGGAGTTATTATTCCCAAAGTAAATGTATTCAGTAATGAGCTCCACCCAAAACAAGTGCGAGCTTCATCTGTAATCACATTTAATTTACATTGACCATCAAAAACTCCATTTACATTAGTTACCCCATATAAGTGGGTCAAATTAGCATCTGCTAAATTTTCATCATTCCATACTGTTGCATCCGAAATGATATCAATAGGTTCTTTATCCAAAACATTACATGAATTGGTTAAACTTGCTAAAAGCAACAAAACAAAATATCGCAATTTCATATTTTATTCATATTAAAAATTCATACTAACTCCCGCAGTGAATGTTTTTACCTGTGGATAATACCAACCGTTTTTCGTATCTGATTCTGGATCTTTATATTTCACATTTGTAAATGTCAATAAATTATTTCCACTAAGAAATAATCTAAGATTATTTATCCCAGACTTTTGAGTCCAACTTTTAGGAAATGTGTAATTTAATTGTATATTCTTTAGACGAATGTAATAAGCATTTTTTTGTACCCAAAATGTGGATTGATATGTATTTGGATGTCCTTTTGAAAACCTTGACCGAGGTAATTCTGCATTAGGGTTCGGATTATCTTCTGTCCAACGTTTTTCCCAAAAAGCATAAGGGGTCATATTATCTCCAAAAGGCATTACAAACTGATCACTATTGAATACAGAATAATTAGAAGCACCTTGAAATAAAACATTCAATGACCAATTCTTATAAGTAAAATCTCCATTCAATCCGAAAAATATTTCCGGATTGGCATTTTTACCTATCTGTATTTCGTCTTTCCAATTGATAACTCCATCTTTATTTTGATCCACATAACGAATATCGCCAGGCTTGATTACATTATTATTTGCTCCATTAGTAATGTCTGCCCAACCATCAATTTCTTCTTGCGAAGAGAATAATCCGTCAGCTTCATATCCCCATGCAATGTTAGTCCATTTTCCTGTGAGGTCGTATCGATGCTGTTGTTCCGGATCTGTACGCTCTACCTCGTCGTAATGCACCCATTTAGAGCGTGCCCAAGAAACATTTGCACGAAGATCATAAATCAAATCACCGACTTTGTTAGCGTGTCCCAACATCAATTCAAATCCACGGGTATTTTGCTTGTTGATATTTTCTTCTGGCAAGGAGGCACCAAACGTGCTGGGCAGGCTCTGTGCCCGGGTGGCTAACATTTTGGATTTCAAACGATAGAACACATCAAATTCTGTGTAAAACTTACGGTTAAAAATTGAATAATCAACACCAATGTTGTAAGTCGTAGTTTCTGCCCAACTTGCATTCTTATTTGCAAGTCCTTTGGATTTTAATCCCTTATTAATAGCTTCTCCTGTATCAAAAATATAACTATTTCCAAACATATACCCTGTTAGATAATTAAAGCTTACATTTGCTTCATCTCCAGCTTGACCTACAGAGAAACGTAATTTCAAATTATCTACATTTCTTAGGTTTTCTTTAAAGAAAGGCTCTTCGCTGATGCGCCATGCGGCAGACACTCCTGGGAAAAATCCCCAACGGTTACTTTTATAAAATTTGGCAGAACCATCTACACGTCCTACAAAATCAACCAAATAACGATTTTCATAACCATATCCTAACTTAAAGACATACGACATACGTCCACCTTCTGAAGCTCCTCCTCCATTATTTTTATTTTCATCCGAACCAGCAAACATTTCATCTACTTCCGTAGAAATAAAACCTTCCCGGTAAGCAAAAAAGTTATCATTTTTACTAGCTTGCGCTTCCACCAAAGCCAAACCTGTGATATGATGCTTTTCGGCAAAAATACGGTCATAATTCAATTTGAACATTGAATACCATAACCAATCTTTTGCATATTCTTCTCTTAATGAATTCTTTCCACCATTAAATGTTCCTATTACAGTATATTCTTCTGTATCATAATTATAGTCATGATAGTCAAAGCTTGTATTAAATGTCTTGACAAAGTTGTTATTTAAACGATAATCAAATTTTCCATCAGCCGACAATCCTTTCACCCATTTATTAAAGTTTAAATTTGCAGAAAAAGTGCCTCTTACTGAGCTAAAATCTGTATCTGAATATCCTGAATAATCACGTTCTGATATAGCTAAAGGATTTCCCCAGCGTCCATCATAACCGGGATTTGTCGGTTTAGAAGAATCCGGCCAATAAGCTGGTACAGTGGGATGAGCTGCCTGAACAGCTTGCATAATCACATCCATACCTCTACCTGGTCTTTCTCTATACTCCAACCTTCCACTAAAATCTGCAGAAAGACGCAATACCGAGTTTATCTGTGCATCAATGTTAGAGCGGAAACTAATTCTATTAAAATTAATATCATCTGATCGCAGCAAACTTTTCTGGTTCAAATAACCTAAAGACAAGAAATAAGAGACTTTATCTCCACCTCCACGAACACCCATATTTATATCATATTTGGGAGAAATACTTTTCAAAGTCTCTTTTCGCCAATTAGTATTTGGATAACGGGGATCTGTGCCTGCATAAAACTTTGCTACCTCTTCCGGTGTATAAGTAGGATTATCTCCGTTAACAACATTTGCTTCGTTCATCAATTCTGCATATAAACCTGAACTTGCCATTTCAATAATTCGTGTAGGAGCAGAGAATCCGGCATTGACATTTAAGTTAAACTTGGGTGCTCCTTTCTTTCCTCTTTTAGTAGTAACCAAAATAACACCATTGGCAGCTCGGGAACCGTATATCGCAGCCGAAGCATCTTTTAGAATTGAAATGTTTTCAATCTCATTGGGATCCATATAACCGAAATCTTGTTCGATACCGTCTACTAACACCAATGGAGTCCCGAAACCACGAATATTTAAAGTTGCACCATCAGCACCGGGTTGTCCCCCTCGGTTCATAACCTTTAGTCCCGGAACCAGACCGGCCAAAGCCGACGTGACGTTTCCTACAGCCTTTGAAGCCAACTTATCGCCTTCTACCGATCCTACGGCTCCCGTCAAGTTCACCTTTTTCTGAACCCCGTATCCGACTACGACCACATCGTCCAAAATTTCAGAATCCGGTTCCAAACTTACATTTAGAGATGCTTGTCCTTTATAGGTGATTTCTCGGGTCCGGTAACCGACGTATGAGAAGACAATGGTCTGGTTTCCCCGCGGGACTTCGATTCTGTATTTTCCGTCCGCGTCCGTAGCAACGCCGATAGTGGTACCCTTGACCAGGACATTGGCACCGATGGCGGGCAGTCCCTGCTCATCCAGCACCACTCCAGTAAGGGTTCTTCCCTGCAACACCTCTTTCTTTCCGGCTTGTACCGCACTTGTGATAAAACAAGCTAAAAACAGCAGAAGAAGCCATGTTTTGA
This sequence comes from Bacteroides sp. AF25-38AC, assembly GCF_003602995.1. NCBI lineage: Bacteria > Pseudomonadati > Bacteroidota > Bacteroidia > Bacteroidales > Bacteroidaceae > Bacteroides > Bacteroides sp. AF25-38AC. The sequence continues at coordinate 4,993 of NZ_QTMD01000068.1, forward strand.
TTGCATTTTTCATAATGTTGACAAATTAAAAATTAGTAAAATAAATTAAAAGGTTATTTTCTCGTAGAATTTTGCCTGTTTACCTTTCTATCCAATAGTCTGGCCATTTTTTTAACTACTTTCGGATATTTGTTGTAGACATTCATCGTCTGATATGGATCCTTCTCAAGGTTGTACAATTGTCCTTTGGGGGCATCCGGTTTTACCTTCGCATTCTCGATATCACTGTTCACCTGATGGGTCAACTGGAATACAGCAGCACCGCCAAAGGCATGATC
>NZ_QTMD01000069.1:0-5250 GCF_003602995.1 Bacteroides sp. AF25-38AC
CTGCTGACACGGCGGTTGCGCAAGCCTTCCTTCATCTTGGCAAGGTCATACATTTCACTGGACATATTGGTCTGCGCAAAAACTGGAGAAATTCCCAATAAAAAGCCAATAAGGCATAAATAAAACTTCTTCATTTTCAAATAATTATAATTAGACATAGTTAGTTGTATCCCGGATTTTGTTTTAAGTTCGGATTTTCTGTAACATGTTTACGTTCCAACGGAACATAATAATGGTGTTTTGCAAACAGCCTTTTTACATTTCCTTGACAGTTTTCTACTAAATAGCCGAATGTATCACGTTCTTTTATATAATAGGCTGTCAATTTGTGGAAAGCACCGGTAAGCTGCGTATGAGCAGTACGCCATCTGCGTAGATCCCAAAAACGAATCCCTTCAAAGGCTAATTCAATTCTTCGTTCATGGCGGATTTTTTCCATATCAATGGCATTATGTTCAGGCATTCCTGCTCTTCTTCTAATTTCATTGACCGCATTTTTTGCTTCATCCACTTTATCAAGTTCAAAAGCTGCTTCTGCCAGGTTTAAATAGACTTCACCTAGGCGATAAATAACTAAATCTGTATCTGACATTAATCCCGTTGGGATTCCACGTTCTTCTTTTAAATATTTCTTTATGCAAAATCCGGTTTGAGTGGCACCTGCAGCTGTATTATTTACATCTTTTCCTCTACCGAATAATGTATTGTCTCGCTTATCAGTGGCTATATTGCTATTGATCGTAAAGTAATGTGTTTCTACGGGTGCATCTATCCAAAAAGCTTGATTGTATAGTATTGTAGCATGAAAACGAGGATCCTTGTTTTTATACAATTCTTTAGTGTCGATTTCCTGGTTATAGTTGATGGCGCTGCCGGGAGTTCCATCAATAAATTCATAAGCATCTACCATTTCTAATGTGGGGTTGGTGCAACTGGCCACAAAGGGTTTGTAGGATATCGGCTGATTGTTATAATCATAATCATGTCCTAAATCTTTTTGTACCCACTTTTTTGCCCATATTATTTCTACATTGTCTTTGTCTAAAAATATATACTGATAATTTTTACTTTTGTCGTCATACTTTTTATATAAACTGAATCCACCTTCAGACAATATTCTTTTGGAGGCCTTGTAAGATTCTTCAAAATAAAAGTTTGCATCGGATGCCGGAACCCCTAAGATTCCGTCCATATCAACTTCAGAATATTTGGCAATACTTCCTGCATATAGCATTGCACGACTTTTTAATGCTAATGCAGCAAACCGGCTGACTCTACCTTTATTTGCTGTATTATAGGAGGGAGGCAATAATTCTATGATTTCATCAAGCTCTTTACGGACAAATTCATATACTTCTTTCTCTGTATTTCTGGCAGGATATAAATCTCCTTCTTCAAGTTGTTGTGGAAGAGTAATAATGGGTACCCCCCCCAGTCTCATAGCAAGATTGAAATAGTGTAATGCTCGTAAAAATCGACATTCGGACATTCGTTGATTTTTGAATTCTTCATTGAATTCACTATTTTCCATATTAAATAAAAACTCATTATATCCTCGAATTATATTATAATCCCAGTAGCCTATATAGTCTCTGTTTGATATGTTGTCCGGAGTTATAATTCCTTGAGTAAACGTATTTAAAAGAGAACCCCATCCAAAACATTCGCGTGCTTCATCTGTTATGACATTGAGCCTTGAATGTAGATCAAATACACTATTAACATTTGTAACCCCGTATAGGTGAGTTAGGTTTGCATCAGCTAAATTTTCATCTTTCCAGACTGTTGCGTCAGAAATAATATCTATTGGCTCTTTATTCAATACATCACAAGAATTTAGAAGTATTGCAAAGAATGCGAATTTTATATATTTTAGTTTCATAATCTTCTTTATTTTAAAAGTTAAGACTAACTCCGGCTGTATATGTCTTCACTTGTGGATAATACCATCCACTTGTTGTGTTTGATTCCGGATCTTTATGTTTCACATTTGTAATAGTCAATAAGTTGTTCCCAATTAAATAGAGTCTCAAATTATTGATTCCCACTTTCTTAGTCCAACTATTAGGAAATGTATAACTTAATTCGATATTCTTTAATCGAACATAATAAGCATTTTTCAACACCCAAAAAGTTGAGGTATATCCATTAGGATGACCTAATGAAAATCTTGAGCGAGGTAACTTCGCATTCGGATTAGGGTTTTCTTCTGTCCACCTATCTTTCCAAAATTCGTATGGAACCAGATTATTTCCGAAAGGAAAGACAAATTGGTCGCTGTTGAATACCGAGTAATTAGTTGCTCCTTGAAACAGCATGTTTAATGACCAGTTTTTATAAGTGAAGTCTCCATTCAGTCCAAAAAAGATTTCGGGATTGGCATTTTTACCTATCTGTATTTCGTCTTTCCAATTGATAACTCCATCTTTATTTTGATCCACATAACGAATATCTCCGGGACGAATTACATTGTTATGCGCACCGTTTGTAATGTCTGCCCAACCATCAATTTCTTCTTGCGAAGAGAATAATCCGTCAGCTTCATATCCCCATGCAATGTTAGTCCATTTTCCAGTGAGGTCGTATCGATGCTGTTGTTCCGGATCTGTACGCTCTACCTCGTCATAATGCACCCATTTAGAGCGTGCCCATGATACATTTGCTTTTATGTTATAAATTAAGTTTCCTATTTTATTAGCATGTCCTAACATCAATTCAAAACCACGGGTATCTTGTTTATTGATATTTTCTTCAGGCAATGATGCGCCGAAAGTACTTGGTAGACTTTGTGCACGTGTAGCAAGCATTTTTGATTTCAAACGGTAGAATATATCAAATTCCGCATAGAATTTACGATTATAGATAGAATAGTCGATACCTAAATTATAGGTTGTCGTTTCTGCCCAACGTGCATTTTTATTGGCCAATCCTTTTGATTTTAACCCTTTGCTAATTGTTCCACCGCTATCAAAAATATAGTTGTTTCCAAAAATGTAACCGGTTAAGTAATTAAAATCTACATTTGCTTCATCACCGGCTTGTCCTACTGAAAGACGCAACTTCAAATTGTCAACATTACTAAATTTGTTTTTGAAGAAGGCTTCTTCACTAATTCTCCATGCAGCGGAAACACCTGGAAAAAATCCCCATCTGTTATCTTCGTAAAATTTAGCGGAACCATCAACACGACCAACAAAATCAAATAAATATTTACTATCATAACTATATCCTAATTTAAAGACATACGACATACGACCTCCCTCCGAAGCCTTACCACCATTATTTTTGTTTTCATCCGAACCGGCAAACATCTCATCCACTTCTGTTGAAATAAATCCTTCGCGATAAGCAAAAAAGTTATCATTTTTACTGGCTTGTGCTTCTATCAGGGCTAAGGCGGTAATATGATGTTTTTTTGCAAAAATCCGATCATAGTTTAATTTAAACATGGAATACCATAACCAATCTTTAGCATACGCTTCTCTCAGGGAGTTTTTTCCACTATTAAATTGAGTGGCGACCGTATATTCACCAGTATCGTAATTATAATCGTGATAATCGAATGTGGTATTGAAAGTTTTGGTAAAGTTGTTATTTAATCTATAGTCAAACTTACCATCTGCCGATAAGCCTTTAATCCATTTGTTAAAATTGAGATTAATTGAGAGTGTTCCTCTTACGGAGCTGAAATCTGTATCTTCATAACCGGAATAATCACGTTCTGAAATGGGTAATGGATTTGCCCAACTTGCATCATATCCGGGATAAGTCGGTTTAGAACGGTCCGGATAGTAAGCCGACACAGTAGGTTTTGCCGCTTGAATAGCCTGCATAATAACCGGCATGTCTCGTCCCGGTCGTTCACGATATTCCAGTCTGCCACTAAAGTCTGCAGAAAGGCGGAGAACAGAATTGATTTGTGCATCAATGTTGGAACGGAAACTCACTCTATTAAAATTCATATCGTTTGACCGTAGCAAACTTTGCTGATTTAAATAGCCAAGAGATAAGAAGTAAGAAACCTTTTCTCCACCGCCTCTTACATTCATATTTATGTCATATTTGGGAGAAAAACTTTTCAAGGTTTCTTTTCGCCAGTCTGTATTGGGGTATCGCGGGTCGGTTCCATCATAATATTTGGCTATTTCTTCAGGCGAATAAGTCGGTTGGGCACCATCAACTGCATTGGCTTCATTGGTCAGTTCGGCATATAATCCCGAACTTGCCATCTTAATGATACGTGTAGGTGCCGAAAAACCGGCATTGAAATTCACATTGAATTTAGGTGCGCTTTTCTTGCCTCTTTTAGTTGTAACAAGGATAACACCGTTGGCTGCACGTGCTCCATATACCGCTGCTGAGGCATCTTTCAATATCGAAATATTCTCAATTTCATTAGGATCCATGTACCCAAAATCTTGTTCGATACCATCGACGAGTACTAATGGAGATCCGAAACCGCGAATATTTAATTCAGCACCATCATTTCCAGGTTTACCTCCTCTGTTCATGACCTTTAATCCCGGAACCAGCCCGGCCAGCGCTGAAGTAACGCTTCCCACAGCTTTTGAAGCCAGTTTATCACCTTCAATTGAGCCTACTGCTCCTGTTAAGTTTATCTTCTTTTGTACTCCGTATCCAACGACTACTACATCATCTAGTAATTCTGAGTCTGGTTTTAAATCAATATTTAAGGATGTTTGTCCTCTATAAGGAATTTCTTCCGTTTGATAACCGATATATGAGAAAATAATAGTCCGGTTTCCTTGTGGGATCTCGATTTTGTATTTTCCATCTATATCCGTGGCAACACCGATAGTGGTACCCTTGACCAAAACATTGACACCGATTGCAGGCATGCCTTTTTCATCCAACACCACTCCGGTCAGTATGCGCTTTTGTAACACTTCTCTTTTTTCAGCCTGCATGGATATCACAGAGCAAGCTAAAAACATCAATAAAATCCATGCTTTCCTTTTAATTGCATTTTTCATAAAATTGATACATTATTAATTATACAAAAGGTTATTTTCTCGTTTTTTTCTCTATGTTTACCTTCTCATCCAGCAATTTGGCCAATTTCTTTACCATTTTCGGATATTTGTTATAAAGATTGGTAGTCTGATATGGATCCTTCTTAAGATTGTACAATTGTCCTTTGGGGGCATCCGGTTTTACTTCCGCATTCTCAATATCACTGTTCACCTGATGGGTCAACTGGAATACAGCAGCACCGCCAAAGGCATGATC
>NZ_QTMD01000007.1:0-178092 GCF_003602995.1 Bacteroides sp. AF25-38AC
AGCACAAGGGGGCAGAATCGCTTGGTTTTAGGGGGCAGCTTACACTGGATTTTCCACATGTGTCTGTTCCTATTGTTATCATGTGGCAGCTCTCATAAAACTGTCAAGTCCGATGCAGAAGTAATCAGAAAGGACAGCACGAGTGAATCGGTCGATATCGTACATGGGGCAAGTACCTCTTTGAGCGAACTCATTACCGCTAATGGTAACTATGTGATTGATTTCCGTATCTATGATACAAGAAAACCGCCCGACAGCCTGACCGGGAAATCTCCGTTATTGGCTGACGGTCATGTAGAAGGTGATTTCAATAAGAAGGAGGATAGACAGACGGTAGTAGCCGATACTACGAGTGTCAAGGCTGATAAAAGAACCATTTCCAATACCCGTGAGGAAAAACGGTCAGAAACTATAAAAGAAAAAAAAGAATCCACCTTGCTTAAACAAATTGGTTTTGCTTGTGTTTGTGTAACCGTTTTGATTGTCGTTATGCTGATAGTAAAACATTGGCGCAACAGACAATCTTCATCATAAGACTTTAAATTTATAAATTGGACTGCTCTGGCTTGCGAAAGTCGGGGCAGTTTTATATGTTTACTGTACAATGCAGTATTTATAAAATATCCTTGTATTTTTTCAAGGCATTGCTCTTCATTTCATTCTCCTCCTTGGTTAGGGCGAACCCCATATACTTGCAGGTATGGTCGTTACGCAGGATACATATACACATACGCTTATAGGTGGGAATTTCTCGGAACTCTTCTATGTCAATGTCATCCAGGTAGTCCATTCGTACTGGTTTCTTGTCTGTCCTATAGTTGGTGCTGTCACCTACCTGGATGGGGATATTGCGGTCTTTCAGCTTCTGTATGACTTCATCACTGAGAACTCCACCCTTTTCCTTCCAAAATTTGATACTGGTTTCCAGCTTGGCCTGGTATCTTCTCCTGGTATGTTCCGGCAGGGTCGAAAGCAGGAATTCCATGAATGACTTCCAGGTATATCCATCCGGCAGACGTATCGCTCTCCTTCCTGCCGCACGGGTATTGCCGTAAAGTCCGGCAAAGCCGACTCCGTTTACACGTCCTATCATCCGTCCCCAAGTATTGGGGTCAATGACTTTATACAAGGCAAGGCTCTCAATGGCCTCACTGATGAATGGACTTGCCACCCGTTGCCGGTCAAGGCTTACCCCGGCTTGGTAGTAGAGGTCGTATAGTTTATTGTAATCCCATCGGAATTTGCCGTTGGCAATCCATATATCCTCCGTTTTCCAGTCGAACAGTGGGTATAGGTTATACACACCCTCACCGATTTTCGTGCTCCATTGGTAATCCTTATATTGCTCTTTCACACCTCGATAGATTGTGCGCCAACGGTTGTAGCTTTCTTGGGTACGTATGCCCACCAGACAGCAGGTACGCCGTGCAGCTTTCCGTTGATGGAGCCAACGGGAAAACTCTGTCTGAAATTCATAGTCCCACATCCTGCGGTTATAGAAAGGGAAATCGTCTACAGTCATTGCGCCCTCCGGCATTTCTCTGACCCATGCTTCCTTTTTTGCTTCGTCCCAGGGACGCCAGTAGTTCTGGTACATGGAGGTACAGGTCGTTACACGGAAAGGCACGCAGACACGGTACACGTCCAGCATGTCCTTGTTTGCCTCCAATACCCGGTCCACATAGTCAATGGTCATACTGTACTGTATCTCATAGTCCATGTGGAACACTCCAATCCTGCGCTTCAGCCGGTTCCTACGCATATAGTCCAGACATAGGTTCAGCAACACTCCGCTATCCTTTCCACCTGAAAAGGAAATGTATATATTGTCGAACTCTTTAAAAATCACTTCCAGTCTTTCCTGGATTAATTCATATACATTCTTTGGGCTCATATGGTGTAAAAAATTATAAGTAGTGACAAAATTAATGCAAAGCCTCAATATTTCCTATAACTTCGGCTTCTATATCATTTGTAATTGGCTTCAATTATCTATATTTGTGCAGGCTAATTCATAAAAACATAAATAGCAATTATGGCAGAAGAAAGTAAATATTCCTATGACGAGGAATCCGTCAAGGCAATAATCGAATGGGCACAAACAACCCAGTTACCCAAGGAGGTGATGCTAAGTGAGGCAGAACATATTTTTGACACCTCTATGTATGTTAATGCGAATATCTGCGATATTAAGCAGCACTATCCGGATGCTTTCTACAATCCGGCCATTGATAGATTGTATCGGTTGAAGGAATTTATTGAGTCAAACAATTAACTATATAGAAATGACATTTCCTATTTTAGACATAGAAAAAAGTAGCGTTGAAAAATATTTGAGTAATATGGTTCAAGACTCAAATCATCGCTTTAAATCATGGGAATATTGCTATACGGCATTCGGTAATTTAGATTCAGTAGACTATTTATCTCTTCACCTTGCTTTTTATTTAGCGAGTTGGGGAATGTATAGAGGTAGTTGTGGAATACTTTGGAAAGATTATACGATTCATATGGATGCCGTAAACATAATAAGGAAATTTCATTCCCTACGAAAAGAATGGTTTACAATGGATGATGTTTCTCAAATAATGAAGTTGTACAATGCGCTCAAAGATTACTACAGTAAAATCACATATTATAAACCGGAAAATAAGACTTCATCCTTAAACCTTGCTGCGACAGATACTCTGATTACTAAAATCATGTTGGGAACCATTGGCTGTGTTCCTGCATTGGATGACTTGTTTAAGCGGGCATTTCATTGTCAAGGCAAGCAGTTTGACGAAGAATTATTAAAGCGGATAATTGATTGTTCTCAGAGCAATAAAGATACAATACAGCAATGCCAAAGATATATTTCTGAAAAACTTCACTACCACTATCCATCAATGAAAGTTGTAGATATGTGTTTTTGGCAAAAGGGATTCGATGATTTAAAAAACAGAGTAACCAAGAATGGCAAAATTAGATGAGGTTTTAAAATTAGTGAGATTATACGAAGAGAAGTATCGTCACCCAAGTCTTACACGTTTTTCAGTTAGTAACAAGTATGATTTGTTTCCTGGGAAAGAGAATATGGAAAACTGCTGGCCCCAATGCTACCCATATGCCGATAGGCCTGGAGTCTATTTGATTATGGACGATAAGGACAATGTGCTATATATAGGTAAATCATCCGTTGCCATTGGCAGAAGGCTTGGAAGTTATTTTTGTTATGATGGTGAAGGGAAATGCCGGGTTAGAAGCCCTTATTGGAGCACGTCACCTAAATATATTGCAGCTATTGCGGTTCCATTTGATTCGGCTTTTGAATGTGCCGCTTTAGAAGAATTCTTATTAGCCAACGTGCAGACGACTGATAATTCCATTTTTCAAAGATAAAAATGAATATGACTTTTGTTGAATAAAGCATGATTCTTTAATATGGCAGAACTCAAATATACGTATGCTCTTGATAAGAATGAAAATTGCATTGGTATTGGAAATGCTCAGAAAGGAATAGAATATCGATGTCCTCATTGCAAAGGAGAAATGGTTGTAAAAGAAGGTTCTATTAAAGTAAAGCATTATGCTCATAAGATAAGACCGCAAAACTGTAGCTACGAAACTTATCTTCATGCTCTTGCCAAGAAAAGAATTGAAGAGTGGTTTAATTCAGATAGTGCATTAAATATCTCTTTTAGAACAAAAGATAGATGCTCTAATTTTGAACATTGTCTATGGAATCATGATGACTATACTTCTTATTGTGAGAAAAAATCGAGCCGATCTTTTAACTTAAAGAATTATTACAATGTAATCACTCGAGAAAAAACATATAAAGGTTTCCGGGCTGATTTACTTCTTTCTGATTCTGAAAATAGACATGAGCCTATTTTTATTGAGATTTTAGTTTCACATCAATGTGAGAAGGAGAAGATAGAATCTGGGATGCGTATTATTGAAGTTGCTCTAAGCTCCGAATATGAATTAGACGATATTATAAGAAATGGAATAATTTCAGAAGATGAAACAACAATGTTTTATAATTTTAGGCGTAAAGATGGGATTACTAGAACATGTGGGATGCAACTCAATAAATTCGTATTATTAGAATCAATGAAAGGTTTATATAAGCGTATTAGTTGTAATGAATATACCCATCGATATTCATCTGCTATATTTGAGATTACATTCGATTATTATACTAATCGTACTATAGATCCTTTGACTTTTGGTTGGGTAATTGCCTATAAAAATTATGAAAATGTGAGAAATTGTTTCTTATGTAAATATTATAAAACGAATTATTATACGAGCGAGAGGATATGTTGTTTGTATAAGAAAAAAGGTATTGAAAGGCATTGCAAATCCAGTGAGGCTTTAAGATGTAATGAGTTCAGTATTGATAAAAATATTATAAATGAAAACTGTGATTATTTATCATATATTACATATAATATCTGGAAAAAAGGTATGGGGAATGAGGGAATAGATTATATAAAAGGAAAGGTAGCCCAATAAGTTGCCTTTTCCTTTGTTCATATTTCAGTAACAATTCATACCTTGTATATGACATGTCGGGGCTTTTTCGTTTGCGTGCCTTTTCTTTTATAAAAATTCCCTCAAATCACGTAGGGAATTTCAGAAACACATTTGTCTTTATAGTAGAATCCGGTGTATAGTGTTAGTATAGTCCTTCTTTCAGCCATTGCAGTTTCTTTATACTGGATTTACAGAATGTTCCAACATTGTGTGCTCTAATTGATTGTAGATATTGAAAGGAACATGCTGGACCTCAGCTTTTATGCGGCTGAGGTTTTGTCGGAGATAAGAGTACGTTGTTGAACGTGCGATGGAAATATGTGTTTAACCAAATTATTAGTTATGAAAAAAGTAATTTATATGGTAATTGCATTTGCTATGGCTTTAGCCGGGTTATTTATGCTTATGTTTATGTCATTTGATTAGTGAATGTCTGTTTGTTGACTGTTTTATAGAAGGGGCAGCTTATTCAGCTGCCTTGTTCCATTTCCCAGGAATTAAGTAATCCATATTGTGTAATTATTCCCCATGTGTGGTACTCAGTTCCACATATTTCCACACATAATTATTCCTTCTTGTTTTTATAATATGCTGATGTATAATGTATTATGTACTGATGTACATCATGGCATATCGTTTGTCCTATAGTTAATACAAAAACTATATTTATTTACTTAAAACTTACGATTATGAAAAAAGTATTGGTAGCATTAGCAATGGTTATGGGATTAGGCAGTTCAGTAGCATTTGCTTACGTGGTTTCTGGAACACAGTCTGTAGAGCAAACTCAGCAAAATCCTCAGGATGAGTTCACAAAAGTGGAAGTAAAAGACTTGCCTCAGGCAGTTATGAATGTCTTGGCTAAGGACTATGAGGGGGCTGTAATAAAGGAGGCTTTCATTTCCGAGAAAGAAACCGGTAAGATTTATAAGGTTGTGTTGACCATCACCAAGGAAAATCAATCCACTGAAGAAGTGACGGTACTTCTGAATGAAAAAGGAGAAACTGTAGAATGAATGGAAACTCTGTAGTGGTTCGGCATCCATCTACAGAGATGATTTGAGATACTTTTATGTCTATCTCGTTAATGCGAAAGGGGCGGCTGAATAGTCGCTCTTTTTGTTTATATTGTAATAATAGTTCGTTTCTTTTTTGTCAGAAATTCCTATTATAGAGGGTTGTTTTATACAAAATAATGTTTATATTTGTATTCTAATCCCTATTGTATTATGAATGACAAACAACAACTTCTAATTGATTGTATTTCCCTTCTTCCCGTTATAGGCATTCTGGTTTTGATAACTGTTGCCAATGACCAGCTTGTTACTATGGTTGCTGCCTATGTGCTTTGCGGAGAACTCTTATGTGTATTGGTTAGCAGGATATTAAATTTGTACTATATTGATGTGGCTTTTGTTTGGTTGGGTGGGATTATGCTTTGGCTGTGGTATTGGCTCTGGTTGGAGTCAAGCCATGTAGTGATGGAGATTGTGGAAAGGACAGTTGAATGAATCGCTTCTTTTTCAGTAAAAAATCCCCGTAGCTGCTCAACTACGGGGATGGTGTCAAATAACAGAGTATCAATATGAGATACTAAGTGAGCCTATTCCATTACAGATAAATCATTGTCAACTTCATACTGGTTACAGCCAAAAGCCGCACACATTAAAATAAAACGTTCTTTTATACCTAATCCAGTATATCTGTCTACGGCTCCACTGCCTTTTGCATGAAGTCCTGCTGCGTATTTATCTATCTGAACTTTATTCATTAAATCTACATGAGTTTTACGGGCAAGTTTACTGCTTGCAATCTCATATATGGATTTGTATTCATTTGTTCCCAATGCCGCACTAAACATTGCCACTTTCCGGCTAATCTCACAGTATTCAAGTAGTTTTTTTATTTGATAATTGTACCCGGTTTCACCATTGCCATCAGGATAATAGGGTAACAAAGCATTGCTTGGTAGCCTACCTTTATACTTCATAATAATATCATAAGCAATACGAATGATGGGAGTTTTTATCTCAGTGCGTATAAGTCCATCCTTGTGTGTTTTTTGAGGTAAATAATGAATGTAAGGTATTCCTTCTTCAATGCTGATATTATCAAAAGTGAATCGTCTGAAATCACCTATACGGCAACCGAAACAACATTGAACAACGAATACATCTTTTACTCGCTGCAATGTTTCGGGACATTCTTTGTGGACAACTTCATTGAATTCTGTTTTGGTGAGAAAGAAAGGCTCGTCATATTGTTGCTTCATAATGGACTCTTTTTCTTTTCCTATCTTGCGGAAAGGAGATACGGGAATAACATCATTACTTTCAAGCTCCACCATAAATGCTTGTAATAATAATAGTTTCTCAGCAATTGTATTCTGGCTTCTTTCCTTTGATGGTATATTCCGCTTATTCATTTCTGCGTACAGTTCTGGAAATTTTTCAACCAGAGTGTATTCTTTGCGTAGAAAATCACGAAAATTTAGAATATGTTCCTTATTGAATTCATTGACCGGCAACCCGTCAATGCCATTGATAATGAGGAATCGAGTCAGTTCCCTTATCACTACATCGTAATGTTTCTTTCTGCCGGGACCTATTACACCTGCATTTAGCCATCCGTCAACATAGCGTTGGAACATACTACACATGGATTCCTCTTCACTGCTGATGTTATATTTTTCAGGATGTAAGTGCTGGTCTATTAAGATTTCCAGTTTTTCACTGGTTAATTCTTTGTTGCTCCCATAAATGGATAAAATTAGATTCTTCCGTTCTTCAATAGATGTGTTAAATGATGTTCTTATGTCTAACTTTATAATACTTTTAGCCTTATATTTTTCAGTCTTGGCATCCCAAAGAGTAGGAGAGACCATAATATCTGATTTGTGGAATAACTGTACATTGCGTCCATCAGATAATCGAAATCTGACATTTACCTCTTTATCCTTCTTCCCAGTTCTTATAAATGCTTTTACTGTAGTCATATATTCTCTGTTATATCGGTTGTGCAAATATACATAAATTGCACAACTCAGTTCAAATATTGCACAACATAATGCAATGGTATGCAATATAATATTTTTATATTACTCTGATTTTTAATATTATGTTATATGTATTGGTTTTATAGTATTTTATATTCCGAATCGCAACGGAATCACAAGGAAAAAACCGCAAATGGCTAATAAAAAGCTTTTGCGGTTTTCTTGTTTTAGAATTAGAAAATGTCCGCATTTTGTCAGCATAGGTTGTAATGGGAAACAAATTGGAGTATTTGGTTTACATTGCAGGCAAGATTTATTTGCGATACCTGGAGAAAAAATTATCAATCCAACGGACTAGATATACTATAATAACTCCGGCTATGACCATACTGATAATACGTACCAACATAATTTATAGAATTAAAGATTTGTTTTTATAGAATAATAATGTGCAAAGATAATTGATTGGTGGAGAAACAAAAACTCTGGAAAGGATATAAAGATAGGAATTAACGCATATTTTCACGGATATAATCTTCTATTGTAAAATCACTCTTATATCTAGATATTTCCGGATTCTTCTCTACAGTCGTAATGCAACGTTTTTCTTTACCAAGTACCAACCGGTTTAGGAAGCTCAGGATGTCATGACGATTATCCTTCATAGGAGAATAGGATAGGGAATGTCCTATACCTTCCGCTATATAGAAATAGTATGCTGTCTCTTTTTCTTTCAGTTGCATACAGATAAAGTTTGAGCCCCATAGCCCCATTTCCTCTTCTACTACTGCCTTAGTAAAAGGAACCGTGCTGTCGGCATCACCATGGAACAACATAAGAGGACAAGGGGACATTATCCATTTTGGAATACCATTGGCACAGATTGCTCCAGAAAAGGAAATGACCCCTGCATAATTGAAATTGGCAGGTAATCTGTCCGCAAAAGCCGTTTGATTGCAAATCTCATACTCTGCTTGAAGGGCAGTTATCGCACCTGCACTTGAACCGCAAGCTATAATTTGTGCAGGATTTATTTGCCATTCTACACTATGCTCAATTATATAATTTGTAGCATCACCAAAATCTTCTACAGCACAAGTGATTGCTTGTTGCAGGGCAGAAGAGAATCCTTGCAAGTCCGAATACTCCGATTTATCTATATCCTTTAATTGGGTACGGTAATCTGTTGATACTACCACATAGCCGGCTCGTGCCAAAAAATGAAAATAAGAAATGTAATCGGGATTATCTCTTCTCCCGCCTTTGAAACCTCCCCCAAATGCAAAAAGAATGACGGGCTTTGATTGTGTCCCTTGTATTTGATCAATCATTACATACTTGTCCAGTTTCAGAGTATCAACCTTTTTGATGGCAAAAATATATGTTTGCTTGTCAATATGCTGTGCATGCACAACAGTAGCTATACTCAATAATGAGCATGCCATCAAGATAAAAATAAAGCGTTTTCCCATATTCAGTTTATTCTATTAATGCTGCGTGGATTATCTGACCTACAAAGATAGAATAAAACTATAACTAAAAAGGGGAAAGATGACATTTAGACATAAAAAAAGGCTATCTATCCCAGACAGCCAATCTTTTTTATTAACCTTAAATCTAATACTATGAAAAACACAGTACAAAGATACGTACTTGCAGGAGATATCCAAATTTTAGCGGGTAATCAGCGGATATTATAACATGGTTTAGTAGAATATTATTTCCGTTAACTATTAACATAAATAATATTCAATTTAACAGAAGAAGGAATTAATATTCCTCATCAGTGATTGCAAACTTTAGTCATGTCCACTGTAAATCCACCATTGGCGGGTATAAATTTTCCTTTTCTTTTAAGAAATTCTATCAGGGTATCTACATCCATATTGTTGGCAGAGCAGGTGAAAAAACGCTGCTGCTCGCCGAATTTTTGGATAATGGCTTCTCTCAATGATAACTCAGTATAACTATTACCTTCCATCATGTGAAGGACTTCATGTGCATGTAATTGTTCCATAATCTTTTTTTGTGGCAAAGATAATATGATATTCTAAGTATAAGTGTAACATATGTGACAAAGCCCAACACACATATCCGGATATTTGCTTTTACGTAAAATAACACTTGTTACGACTATGCTAAAAACCTCAAAAAAAGTAAAAAGGTTTTGCTTCTATACCATTGTAAACTAACTTTGAGAATCAACTTTTAAATGAATTAAAGCATATGAAAAAATTAATCTTATCTATTGCACTATGTTGTGCAGCTACGAATTTCTTTGCGCAGAATGCTGACCCTGCCCAGTTGGTCAACGATGGTAAGGCTGCTCTTGAAGCTAAAAATTACCAGGAAGCTTACACAAAATTTAGTACTTATCTGACACAAACAAACAACCAAGATTCCGTAATTGCATATAACTGTGGCGTTTGTGCCGATAAGATAAAGAAACCTGCCGAAGCTTTGAAGTATTTTGATATTGCTGTACAGAAAAAGTATAACCTGGCAAATGCTTATATAGGTAAAGCCGGTGCTTTGAAAGATTTGAAGAAAAATGATGAGTATGTTGCCACTTTAAAGGAAGGGCTGGAAGCAAATCCCGGTAATAAGACATTGACTAAATTGTATGCCACTTATTACGTAAATCAAGGTATCATGGCGCAGAAAGCCAAAAAGATGGATGCAGCCGAAGAAGCATTTAAACAAGCCATAGCTATCCAAGCAGATAATGTAAATGCACTTAACAGTCTGGGTTCTTTGTATTATAGTAAGGGTGCCAATACCATGAAAACAGATGTAGAAAAAGCAAAAGTTGAATTCAAGGAAGCCAAAGAATATTTGGATAAACTTATTCCATTGCTCTCTGCAGACAAACCAGCTCAAAAGAAGATGATGGATAATGCAAAAACGATGTTGAACTTCATCGACAGTCAATTGAAATAAAAGACTCTCCTATATAAAAAAGAGGCAGATATCTGAATTGATATCTGCCTCTTTTTTAATGTTATGAAATGATTATTTAGTTCTTTTCAGTACAACAGCTGTACGTGCCGGTATGTAAAGCTTCAGCCACTCCTTCTTGTCTTTTTTATAAAGCGGATCGTGAATGGTAAAATGTTTGATGGTATCATCCGTCAAACCATTACCGCCATAATCTGGATTATCTGTATTCAAAATAACTTCATAAGTTCCGGCAGGAACCAAGAAACCGTAATCAGTAAAAGACTGCTTAGGGTTGAAGTTGAATACAAAAATCAAGTCCTTGCGCATATAGGCCAATACCTGGTCACCGTCATTATGCCATATTTCTTGGACCGGAGTAGCCTGGAAGTTCTTTATGCTTTTTACAACTCCCAACATGGCAGCATCAAAGTCACCCATATAATGATATGCCAGATTCTTGTTGTCCACCAAATCCCATTGACGGCGGGCATATTTACAAGACCAACCGTTACCTTCACGGGGGAAATCAATCCATTCCGGATGTCCGAATTCATTGCCCATAAAGTTAAGATAACCGCCATTGATAGTAGTCGCAGTCAGTAAACGTATCATTTTATGGAGAGAAATGCCTCGATTTACGGTATAGTTCTCGTCTCCTTTCTGCATGTGCCAGTACATATCCGCATCAATCAAGCGGAAAATGATGGTTTTATCGCCCACCAAAGCTTGGTCATGGCTTTCCGCATAGGAGATGGTCTTTTCATCTTTGCGGCGGTTGGTCACTTCCCAGAACATGCTGGATGGCTTCCAGTCTTCATCTATTTTCTCCTTGATTGTCTTAATCCAATAATCGGGAATATTCATGGCCATACGGTAATCAAATCCGTAGCCGCCATCTTCATATTTTGCCGCCAGTCCGGGCATTCCCGATACTTCTTCGGCAATGGTGATGGCTTTGGCATTGACCTGATGGATAAGCCGGTTGGCAAGTGTCAGATAACAAATGGCATTGTCGTCTTGATGTCCGTTGAAGTAATCTCCATAATTACAGAATGCTTCTCCCAAACCATGACTATAATATAACATGGAGGTTACTCCGTCAAAGCGGAAGCCGTCGAAATGATATTCTTCCAGCCAGAATTTACAGTTAGACAGCAGGAAGTGAATAACTTCGTTCTTGCCGTAATCAAAGCAAAGTGAATCCCAAGCTGGATGTTCCCGACGTCCACCGGGATAGAAATATTGATTAGGATCACCGGCAAAGTTACCCAAGCCTTCCACTTCATTCTTCACAGCGTGTGAATGGACAATATCCATGATAACGGCAATCCCCATACTATGGGCTGTATCAATCAACTCCTTCAGTTCTTCCGGAGTACCAAAACGGGAAGAAGCGGCAAAGAAACTGGAAACATGGTATCCGAAGCTACCATAATAGGGATGTTCCTGGATAGCCATAATCTGTATGCAGTTGTAGCCTTCTTGGGCGATACGTGGAAGAATCTTTTCCTGAAATTCCTTATAGCTACCGACCTTTTCCTCCTGCTGAGACATACCGATATGGCATTCATATATCAATAAAGGATCTGTAGATGGCTTGAAAACCCGCTTTTTCATTTTATAGGGTTTCTCCGGAGCCCAAACCTGGGCACTGAATATTTTAGTCTGTTCGTCTTGTACGACACGTGTAGCCCATGCAGGAATGCGTTCACCGCAACCACCGTCCCAATGTACCATCAGCTTGTACAAGTCACCGTGTTTCACGGCATCAGCAGGAAGCTTGATTTCCCAATTACCGTTTGCTTTACGCTTCAAGCTATATTTTTTTTCTTCTTTCCAATCGTTAAAAGTTCCGACCATAAAGATTTGGGTTGCGTTAGGCGCCCATTCACGGAAAACCCAACCATCGTCAGTACGATGCAGGCCGAAATAGAGGTATCCGGATGCAAAATCAGACAAGGTTAGTTTTCCTTTGTTGGTCAATTCCGATTCTTTGTCTATGGCATGTTGATGACGTCCGTTGATGGCATCGGCAAAAGGTTCCAGCCATGGGTCATTCTTGATTAAATTCAATGTTTCCATAAAGAGGATGAGTTTTGGATATTTGATAAATTTACGCTTTAACTTTCACAATTATTTTTTTTACACCGTCAGGGGTAATACCCGGAGCATGCCCGTCCTGAGGGAAAAAGATAGCAAACATTCCGGGCTTCACTGCAATATAGTCCTCCGCCAGTCCTTCAAAAAAAGTGATGTCTTTTTCCGCATTGTAAGGAGCATCAACCGGAAGGCAGTCTTGGGCGGCGGTATAACCCATTATCTCCGTACCGGACAAGGGTATTTGAATGTCAATATAGTCTTTATGGGTTTCCAGTTTGGCATTTTCTTTTTCTTTTGGGTTTGTCTGCGCCACGTTGACCAGCAAGTCCTTTCCTTTCAGTTCGGTCTTGCCGATTTCCAAAGAGTGCAAGTCATGTGATTTTAAAAAATCAATGGCCTGCTCAAACAGAGGATGCAGCAAAGTATATTTTTCTATGTTTTCAAGTCTGTCTATAACCATAATTCAAATGTTTTAAGTTAGTTATATAGGTAAATTATTCAAAGTCGTCTATGGTGTAATTCACAAAATCAGAAAAACGCTTCATCTGCTTGAAGATGTCGTCTGTACGATCCAAAAAGTCTGGAGCAAGAAAGAAGCTGTCCGGCTGGCAGCAGGCAACCGTATACTCTTTACACTGAAGGTATTTCAGATAGGGATAGTCCTTTGGAAATCCTTTTGGAGCTGTTTTTAGAAAATTCTCTCCGATGACGGGAAAGTATTGCTTGAAAGCAGGATCTTCCACTATACTGCGAAATTCATCTATATTGTCGTGTACCGCTTGTCGCAGAGCTCTTAACAAGGGCGGGGGAGGACAATAACTTCCACCGGCCAACAAGCAGTTTCCCGGTTCCAGATGCACGTAATAGCCACAATGGTCGGATTTCTTTCCTTTCGCATTGATATATCCTCCCAGATGTGTCTTGTAGGGAGTTTTATCTTCGGAAAAGCGTGTATCACGATAAATACGGTATGTACAGTCCTTTGCTTCTATACCACGGATGCTTTCATCAAATAAAGAGATACGGGAGATAATTACTGTAAGCAAGTTTTCAAACTCGCTGCGGGCGACTTCATACTGTTCCCGGTGAGAATTGAACCATTCACGATTGTTGTTTGCAGACAGTTCTTTCAAAAATTGAAATATAACAGGGATATTCATATCATATTCTTTCCTTATTATCTGCCAAATTTACGGATAATATTTCTAACATGCTACAAAGAAGGGTAAAAAAAAGCATCGGCTCTGGTAAACCGATGCTCCTTACACATTTATCAATCAAACAGACGCTTCTGTTTTTGATGTACTTACTTATCACAAGCGGGTACGTCTCTTTTAATTAATCTTATATCTAATACTATGAAAAACACATTTATATAACACAACAAATTGGAATTTTGTTCATGCAGATGAGGATAACTTTAGCATAAAAAAATGGGTGGGTCATTTTATTCTGCATCCGGTTTGCACTATCTTTGCAAGAAAATATGTAGAATATGGCCGAATATAAATTTGATGAAGATAGCGTTAAAGCGCTGATAGCTTGGGCAAAGAGCACATCTTTCCCTCAAAGTGTAACATTGTCTGATGCTGAGAACATAGTGGATGTGAAACGTTTTGTGCAAGCTAACCTGAGTGACATAGATGCACATTATCCTGATGATTTTTATAATCCTGCCATCACGCGGCTATATCGGCTGAAGGAATATATGGAAGAGAACAAATAAAGACTTGGCACTGATTATGCGGAAAACCACGAAGCGATTAAGAAATCCGTGTTGTTCTGCATAATCAGTGCCAAATCTAATAAATCACCAGAGTTGTGATTCCGTTATAGCTTTATCTTAAGTATCTTTCCTCCATATCCTTCGACGGCCACATTAGTAGCCTTATAGGGAAGCAGACTTATGTTTTCTTCTTTTCCGCTGAGCAGCTCCGTAGCTTTGTACTGGTCCATCTGCGGTATTTGCAGGAAGTCAAAAGCATGAGAAGGAATATTTATGGCAAGGTCTGCCGAGATATGGTCGAAGTTCACGACGAACAGCAGCAGGTCTCTCTCAAATTTGCGCAGGAATGTATATTGCTTATGTTCATTAAAGCGCCATCCGTTGACATTGGCATACATCAAATCGAAGAAAGCCCCCTGAGAGATGGCCTTTTCTTCATTGCAAAGAGTCAGTAGCCGTTTATAAATGCTGTATAGGTGTTTCTGGTCCTCCGTCAGCATCTTGCCGTCGAACTTGCCGCCATTGCGCCAACGGCGGATAGTATCTACACTCCAATAGTCAAAGATGGTTGTACGTCCGTCCCGGCCGCTGAAACCTTCACTATCCATGCCCAGCTCACCAAACTCCTGACCGAAATAAATCATCATCGGATTGGTGTTCATGCAAGCTGACACAATGAGTGCCGGAATCGCCTTGCGTGGGTTACTGGCAAAAAAGTCGGAAGCGATACGTTGCTCGTCATGGTTTTCCAGAAAGTTCAGCATGCGTTTTTCTATACCTCCCAGACTTTGCCAGGAACGGGTGATGGCAGTTGCCGATTCATACCCGCAAGTAACAGCCCGCAAGGTATCATAAAGTCCTACTTTGTCGTATAAATAATCAAACTTGCCACGGAACAAGTAATTCTTGTATTCTCCCGGGTTGTAGACTTCGGCTATAAACAGCAGGGAGGGATATTGTTCCTTGACCTGCGGAATTGCCCATTCCCAGAACTCTACGGGAACCATCTCGGCCATATCGCAACGGAAACCGTCTATGTTCTTTCCCGCCCAGAACAGCATGATATCCAGCATCTTGGTCCATGTGTCGGGAATGGGGTCGAAATGGCAAGTCCCGCCGTTCTGGTAATCCACTCCATAATTCAACTTTATAGTTTCGTACCAATCGGTGATGTTTGGATAAGCATCAAAACGGTTGTTTCCGGTAGCTTTTGCCGGAAACTCCCTATAAGGTTCGGCGGCTGCACCTTTCATGTCAAATTGGCCATGCAGTTCCGATTTCGGGATATAATAGAAGTTATTATATGGGCTGAACGCATAATTGGTATCATCGTTTGACCCCAGTTGTGAAGTGCCATCCGGCTGGGCATCCGAGTGATATTGACGGGCTACGTGGTTGGGAACAAAATCTATGATAACCTTCAGACCGCTACGGTGAGTGCGCTGCACCAGATTCTCAAACTCTTTCATACGCTCCGGTACGTCCTTGGCGAGATCCGGGTCGACATCATAGTAGTCCTTGATGGCATAGGGAGATCCGGCTTTACCTTTCACTATGGCCGGATGGTCGGGTTGGATATTGTGACGGCGGTAGTCAGTTTGCGTAGCATGCTCGATGATGCCCGTGTACCAGATATGTGTAGCGCCAAGCTTCTTGATTTCTCCCAACGCCTTGGCTGTAAAGTCGGCCATCTTGCCGCATCCATTTTCAGTGATGCTGCCATTATTGATGCAGTGGTTATTGTTGTTTCCGAATAGTCGGGTGAACACTTGATAAATAATCAATTTGTTTTCGTCGTTCATTTCTTTGTTTTCTATGTTATAGAATGGTTATTTTATTCTTTCCAAATGCTGCCTTTGTCAATGAGCAGGCGTTCCAATATATCATTGGTCGTATTATATCCCTGCATGAATATCTCCTCCGCCTTTTCCAGCTCTGTATTGCTGTATCCTTCCAAGTTATAAGGTTCTATCAGCAAATCAGCCTTCTCGCGTTCAGGAAAAGAGTTGGAGCGGAACATAAAATTATAGGAACGTAAGGCAATGCTCACAATGTTCATTTTATACTTGGTCGCCATCAGAGGGCTGACATTCACGGCAATCACTTTTTCGCATATACGGCGGAGGGTAGAGACAGGCAGGTTCATCAGCAGGCCTCCGTCCACGTAATGGGTGCCGTCTATATTGACCGGGGCAAACAATACCGGCATGCAACACGAAGCTGCTACGCGTTCGGCGATGTCCCCTTTATGGAAATGTACCAGACGTCCGTGGTCCAGGTCAGTAGCTGTAATAATCAGAGGGATTTGCAGTTCTTCCAGTTTCTTGGATTTCAGATTGCTTTTCAGGAAATCGATGAATTCTCCCAATTCAAACAATCCGACTTTGGGAATCACCAGTTTGGTCAGGTCCTGAAACTTGTGCCCGGCAAAGTAGTCAAGAACTTTATGCGGTTCATTGCCGTCGGCGTAGAATACCCCGGCCAAGGCTCCGGCGCTGACTCCGGAAAGTATATTGGGCTTTATGTCATGTTCCAATAAGGATTGCATGGCACCCAAATGGGCAAAGCCTTTGATGAAACCGCCGCTTAAGGCAAAACCTATTGGATATTTTTTAGTGAACCAGTTGTTCGTTACTACTTCCATGTTGAAAATATGATATATTGTTCGGCACGAAATTAATGATTTTATTGTAGGGAGAAAGGAAAATAGCGGAAAAAAGTTCAAAGTATTAAGAGAAAAGTCTTCTCTATTAAGGAGAAAGTTTTTCTTAGTTAGGGAAAAAGTTTTTATCAGTTAAGAAAAAACTTTGTTTATGGTTTGCGGATGTCTATCCCAAGCCTTGGGATAGACATCCGCAAACTGGGGATATGTATCCGCAGTGTGCGAACAAAGTTTTAGGATTAAGGGATACTGTTTGAGAATATACGTTTATTTCTTTGCGATTGCTTTCAGCAGTGCATATCCTCCAAACCACTGAATCAGCATGCCCGGAATGCCCATACGGAAATCTTGCACTGCCAAAAAGAAATTACCGCACAGTGCCCATTCAAAGGTCGTACCGATAATTTGATAGGAGAGGATTACACCCAGCAATGCCAATAAAGAGATATTCTTGGCATAGCGTGCAGCAAGAGCGGCGGTTCCGGCCAGCAGACCGGACTTTATAAGTATGGCCGGCAACACGGCTGCTGCAGGCATGGCAAAAAGCAGATGATTGATGACCGGAGACAAGAGAGCCGTCAGCAGACCTACCTTGAAACCATATTTATAAGCAGCTATCAGTGTAAAGAAATAGATGGGAAGCAACGTCGGACCGCCTGCTGGGACCAGATGGCAGAGTTGCGGCAAGGCGATGTTTCCTGCCACGAACAGCAGGGCGAATAGATAGGTCTTTACGTTGCCGAAAGGCAAAGAATAAAGTTTTGCAGATGTTTCCATTTGTATAATATTATGCATTAGTTGATAAATCTATTTTTATTATGACTGTTTAAAACTGAAAAGGTTTAATCAAATCTTCACCAATTCATATTCCATGGTTCCCAATCCTATTTTCTCGGCATGGCGCAATCCGGCAAGCCAGTCCGTGTCGGGGTGCATCAAGTGGAACTTGTCGCATCCACACAAGTCGTCGTGCTCGTGTGCCGTGGCAAGGCAATTGTTACCGTGCAGTATCGGGGCTTGGATGACCATATCTGCACATGCCTTGTCCAGTGCAACCGGGTCTGCCGAAGCCAGAATGCCGAGGTCGGGCACGATGGCGGCATCGTTGTGGTTCCAGCAGTCGCATTCGGGAGATACGTTCATGATGAAGCTGATGTGGAAATGGGGCTTGCCCATAACGACAGCGAGGGCATATTCCGCAATCTTGTAGTTCAGGCGCTCGGAAGTATCTTCGGCTCCCATCACGGCACCGTCGTGCTGGCAGAGGGCTACGCACTGTCCGCAACCTACGCATTTGGCGTAGTCTATTTCTGCCTTGCGGCTGGCATTGAGGTGCACAGCGTCGTGTGCGCAATGCTTCACGCAGATGTTGCAGCCGATGCAGCTTGCTTCATCAATCTTGGGTTGCGAGGCGCAATGCAGTTCCAGCTTTCCGCCTACGCTGGCACATCCCATGCCCAGATTCTTCAAGGCGCCGCCAAAACCGGCTTGTTCGTGCCCCTTGAAGTGGTTCATACTGATTACAATATCGGCATCGGCTATCGCTGTGCCGATTTTGGGTGCCGGACAATATTCCCCGTTCAGAGGGATTTCGCGGTAGTCCGTTCCCTTCAGTCCGTCACCGATAATGACCTGGCACTGGGCCGAGATAGGGTTAAAGCCATTCTCCATCGCACTTTGCAAGTGGTCTACAGCATTGGCACGACGACCGGAATACAGCGTGTTGCAGTCCGTCAAGAAAGGTTTGGCTCCCAGGCTGCGGAGCAGGGTTGCCATTCGAGCTGCATAATTGGGACGCAAGTATGCCAGGTTTCCGGGTTCGCCGAAATGGATTTTAATGGCAGCAAAGCTATCTTTCAAAGGAAGTTGCTCGATGCCTGCCCTTTTCAGCAAGCGTTCCATTTTATCCAAAAGATTGGATGTAGGGGAGGTACGCAAATCAGAGTAGTATACTTTTGCTTTTTCCATGTGTTTTTACCTATTTATAGTGATAGTATCTGCAAAAATAACGGATTATTTCCATATTAATAGGTATATGGCTAAAAAAAGTAGGGAAATCCCTTTTGACAAATAGGGGGATAATAAGAGGTCTATCCATGTTTCTGCCTACCTTTGTGGCAACTAAAAACTCGATAAGATGAAAACAATCAGACTAATTATTGCGGGACTGGTAATGACGATGGGATTCAGCAGTTGTTCCAGTTTGTTTTATGATGCTAAGGTAGATGTGTTGAACAGTATCCAGAAGGGGATGAGCAGGCAGGAGGTCACCAAGATATTGGGAACTCCAGAGTATCGCCGCTTCGACCGGGATATAGAAGAATGGGAATATTCCAGAGTGCTGTCCGGTAAAAGTAATATCAGCCGAACTCAGATTGTCGTGACTTTTGAAGGTGGGAGAGTCGTTGCAATGGACTCATTCTCCGGAGAGCCACGTACGTTGCCGGTTGTTCCCAGTGAAGTAGTGATAGATTCTCCAGCTCCGGTTTATGTCAGGGGGATGCACCCCGAAGACTTCCGGCATTTTTATGAAAAAGTGAAGTCCCGCCCTTTCAAGGATGATCAAATCGAAATGATGAGAACTGTTGCCCGAAACAACAGTCTGAACTGTGTGCAATGTGCCAGTTTGATGGCACTATATACTTTTGATGACGACAAGATGAAAGTCCTCAACATATTCGCTCCCAATATCGTAGATCCGGAAAACTACGAAGCGATTTTAGACGTCATTGATTCACTGTTCAAGAAAGACGATGCCAAGAAAATTCTGGGCATACGCTATTAAGAAGCAGGCATGTCGAAACGCATTGTCCGTTGGTGCCAAACACATGATGTATCGGAGGCTGACAGATAATGCGTTTAAGGTAAACAGATAATGCGTTTCGACGAGCTCTTATTCCGATAAAGGAAAGTGCCATAACGGACCGTTCCCGTGCCCTATATCCATGTTTTTCCCCCGGTTTATCGCAGTACCGATATACTCTTTAGCCTTGCAGACCGCTTCATCGAGTTTGCTGCTACCGGCAAGAAATGTAGCTATGGCAGAGGAAAGGGTACACCCCGTGCCGTGCAGGTTACGGCTCTCTATTTTGGGATTGGAATAGAGGATGCATCCGGATGGCAGGACGTCAGCCCCGGCAGAAGGTTGCCGGCAATAAAGCACGTCGCACATGTCATTGCCCTCCAGATGTCCGCCTTTGACGAGAACAGCGGTATTGTATCTGCAGGATAATTCCTGTGCCGCTTGCTGCATCTCCACAGTGCCGGCAATGGTTCGCCCCCAAAGCAGGCTTGCTTCATTCAGGTTGGGAGTAATGAGGGTGCATAGCGGAAACAGTTCCGTCTTAATGACTTGTATGGTTTCTTCGGTCATCAGCCGCCGTCCGCTGGTCGATATCATGACGGGGTCATAGACTATACACTCCGGAGTATATGTCTGAAGACAATCGACAATGGTGGTCACAATACCGGCATCATATACCATACCTATCTTGACGGCATCCGGCCTTAAATCATCCATAACAGAGGTGATTTGTGCCTTAACCATATCCACAGGTATCGGATAAACCGATTGTACTCCCAGTGTGTTTTGTGCAGTAACAGCCGTGATGACGGAAGCGGCATAACCTCCCAAAGCGGAAATGGTCTTTATGTCTGCTTGTATGCCTGCACCGCCCGAACAGTCGGAACCGGCAATGGAAAGGATAATAGGGGGAAGCATGAAATAATTAAAAATTAGAAATTAAAAATTAAAGGGGTGAGAGGAAAGCTGTTTCAGGTGGAGGAAGTGGGGGATGAAAGCTTCCTTCGCTTGCTGCCAGACATCTCCCAGCAGTACGGCACCTCCGAAACCTAAAGCGGCTATTTCCGGAAGATGTTCCAAGGTGATGCCACCCAATGCCATCACCTTTGAGTCGATAATACCAGCTTGCTGCGCCTTCTGCAAGGTATCGCAGGAGTAAGCGGAAGAATAGCCTTCTTTGGATATACTGTCATAAATGGGGCTGAGGAACACATAGTTACAATCTGATTTATGTTTCAACACTTCTTCAAGAGAGTGACAAGAGCGACTGACATGTCCCTTATATCCGGACGGTATCTGCGGATTGCGCCCGTTCAGATGAATTCCTTTCAGACCGAAAACGGATGCCAGCTGGAATTGCTCATGCGTGACAATGCGTGGCATATATTCCATCGGTAGCTGTTGAAGAAAATTCCCCATCTCCTCTGCCGAAGCTCCCGGCTTGCGCAGGTGGAGCATTTCCAAACCGTTTTGGAATAAGGAGGTAACTGCCTCTGCTTCTCCTTCAAAGAATTGCGGCGTGGTAATGACTATCAGTTTCATATCTTTATGGATGTTTGCCTATAGTGAGAGAATATACGACTGCATGGTCCTTAAATCAATCGTCCATAGCTTTCCAGCCAAGGGTTCACCGTAGCCGCAAATCAGTTTCAACACTTCATTGGCTTCTACGCTACCCACAATGGCAGGGGTTACGCCGATAACCGATTTGTCCGGAGATGGCATGAGCAGTGTCCCTTCTTCATCCGGATAGAG
Source organism: Bacteroides sp. AF25-38AC (assembly GCF_003602995.1). Taxonomy (NCBI): domain Bacteria; kingdom Pseudomonadati; phylum Bacteroidota; class Bacteroidia; order Bacteroidales; family Bacteroidaceae; genus Bacteroides; species Bacteroides sp. AF25-38AC. The sequence goes on from NZ_QTMD01000007.1 coordinate 21,506, forward strand.
GTCACGATAGTTTTTAGCACTCTCACCGTAGCAGAAGACGGACACTTGGCCTTCAAAGCCTTGAATGGCACCATAAACGTAGGGCTTGCCCCAAGCGTTGCATACGTCATTCAGCAAGTAGCGGGTAGCGAAGTTGTCGCACCCGTCTACCACTATATCGTAGTTCCTTATCAGTTCTCCGGCATTCTTCTTGTCCAGACGGAAGGGGTATACTTCCACGTTTACATCGCTGTTCAAACCCTGCACTCTACGGGCGCCACATAGAGGTTTAGGCTGCCCAAGGTCAGCTTCAGCATACAGAACCTGACGTTGAAGATTACTGATGCTGACCTGGTCATCGTCCACCAATCCCAGCGTTCCGACTCCTGCTCCCGCCAGATAGAGGGCAATGGGAGAACCCAATCCTCCCACACCGACTATCAACACCTTGGCATTACGCAGTTTCTCTTGTCCGGCTTCGCCTATTTCAGGGAGGGACGTTTGTCTGGCATATCGGTTCATTTGTTCATTATTATTAAGGTTCTGTATTCGGCCACTCATCTCTTGAAAGCCTTCAAATCAAAACTCGCATCCCAATCTTTCCACACTGGTTCGCGCCCCAGGCGTTTCAATGCTTTGTCCACTTCCACAGCCTTGCGCTCGTCGCTGACATGAAACTGTTCCAGTGTTTGCGGATAGCTGTAATATCCTCCCGGTTCGGTCTTGCTTTCGGCGCTCATGGTTGTCACACCGAGTGTTGCCATATGGTCGCGTATATCGGCAGGCTCGCGGGTGGAGTAGGAGATGTCTACATCATGGTCGAAGATGCGCATGGCGAAAGTGACTTGTGCCAGTTCGCGGTCGCTCATGATGACATTGGGCTGGAAGCCGCCGTTCTCCGAAGGACGCATACGGGGGAAGTTGACGCTGTATTTCGTTTGCCAATAATGTTTCTGGAGATAGCGCAGGTGATAAGCCATCATGGTGATGTCTGTCCGCCATTCTTTCTCCAGACCGATGAGCACTCCCATGCCGATGGAATGGACGCCTGCCTGCCCCATGCGGTCGAAACCATTGACACGCCATTCGAATTTGGACTTCATGCCACGGGGGTGGTAGATGTTGTAATTCGACTTGTGGTAGGTTTCTTGAAAACAAATCACGCCATTCATGCCGTGTTCTTTCAGCGTTGCATACTCTTCCGTTTTTAAGGGCATCACTTCTATTTTCAGATTGCTGAAGTAGGGTTTTGCCAGGTCCAGTGCACGGGCTATGTAGGGCACGCCTGCTTTGGCCGGATTTTCTCCCGTTACCAACAGCAAATTCTCGAAAGGTGCCAGCTTCTTGATGGCCTTGTATTCGTTCACGATTTCTTCTTCCGTCAGTATGGTACGCGGCATGGGGTTGCTGATATGGAAACCGCAATACACGCAAGAGTTGGTGCAGGAATTCGTGATGTAAAGAGGCACGAACATGGAGATGGTTTTCCCGAATCGTGCCTCGGTGTATTTCTTGCTCAATCGTGCCATCGTCTCCAGATAGGGGGCAGCGGCGGGTGAGATGAGGGCCATGAAGTCCTCTACATTACAATGTTCTTTGGAGAGGGCACGGCGTACATCCGCATCTGTCTTGGCATGGATGCGTGCCGTGGTTTCCTCCCAGGATATATGTTCTAATTCGTCTGAAAACATAGTGCTCTATCAATTCCCATTTATTTCTTTTTTAATTCTCTCGACAACCGCATCGCACAGAAGTTCGGTCCGCACATCGTGCAATACTCCCCATCCACATGCTTCCCTGCATGAAAATAGCTGAACGCACGTTCCGGGTCGAGCGACAAGTCAAACTGGTCTTTCCAGCGGAATTCATAACGTGCTTTGCTCAGTGCATTGTCACGCACTTGTGCTCCGGGATGCCCTTTTGCCAGGTCGGCGGCATGGGCGGCTATCTTATAGGTGATGACACCTACACGCACATCCTCCTTATCGGGCAGTGCCAGATGCTCTTTGGGAGTGACATAGCAGAGCATCGCCGTACCCAGCCAGCCTATCTGCGCCGCACCGATGGCGGACGTGATATGGTCGTATCCCGGTGCGATGTCCGTCACGATGGGGCCGAGCGTATAGAAAGGCGCATCGTGGCATTTTTCTATCTGGCGCTCCATATTCTCCTTAATCTTGTGCATGGGCACGTGGCCGGGACCTTCGATGAAAGCCTGCACATTCTTGTCCCAGGCACGCAGCACAAGCTCGCCCATCGTGTCGAGTTCTGCAAACTGCGCTTCATCGTTGGCATCGTGCGTAGACCCCGGACGCAGCCCGTCTCCCAAAGAGATGGCAACGTCATACTGTGCCAGAATGTCGCAAATGTCATCAAAGTGTTCGTAAAGGAAACTCTCGCGGTCGTGCACCAGGCACCATTTGCTCATGATGCTGCCGCCACGGCTCACGATGCCGCACAACCTTTTCTCGGCCAGATGCACATTGTGGCGGCGTATGCCGGCATGGATGGTGAAGTAGTCCACTCCCTGCTCGCATTGTTCAATCAAGGTATCGCGGTAGATTTCCCAGGTGAGGTCTTCCACCTTGCCGTTCACTTTCTCCAATGCCTGGTAGATGGGGACAGTGCCCACGGGAACGGGACAGTTGCGGATAATCCATTCGCGCGTTTCGTGTATGTTCTCGCCCGTGGAGAGGTCCATCAGCGTGTCGCCGCCCCATTTGCAGCTCCACAATGCTTTCTCTACCTCTTCTTCGATGCCCGAGGTGGTGGCGGAGTTTCCGATATTGGTATTTATCTTCACCAGGAAGTTACGGCCTATAATCATCGGCTCTGCTTCGGGATGGTTGATGTTGGCAGGAAGCAGGGCGCGTCCGGCAGCAATCTCCTGGCGTACAAATTCCGGTGTGATGTGCGTCTCTATTCCCAGCTCCGCGCAGTTCATGTTCTCGCGAATCGCCACATACTCCATTTCAGGCGTGATGATACCTTGTTTGGCATAGTACATCTGCGTGCAGCATTTTCCTTGAAGGGCGCGGTAGGGCAGGGTGATATGCTCAAAGCGCAGAGAGTCGAGCGACCGGTCGTCGCGGCGCATGCGCCCGTACTCCGACGTTATTTCGGGAAGCTGCTCCACATCGCCGCGTTTCAGTATCCATGGTTCGCGCAGGCGGGGCAGCCCTTTCTTCAAATCCACTTCAATGGCAGGGTCGCTGAACGGTCCGCTGGTATCATACACATACACTTCCGGATTCGGAGTAATCACCTTTTCTCCATCTACGAAGTTCGTACTGGGCACTTGCTCCACCTTGCGCATAGCTACGCGCAATTCGGGAAACAAGGTGCCCGGCAAATATACTTTCTCGGAACGGGGGAATTTTATCTTCTGGTTCATTGCATTGTCAGTTTTATAGGTTCAAAAAAGCCGTCAGCGGTGAGCTGGCTTCCGCAACAAAATTATCTGCCTGTATGCCCAGACCTGCTTCGTATGCCATGCGTCCTGCCTCTACAGCCTGCTTGAACGCTACCGCCATGGTCACGGGGTCGCCCGCCACTGCAATGGCTGTATTCACCAGGCAAGCCGAAGCGCCCATTTCCATAGCCTCTGCCGCATGGCTCGGGGCACCGATACCGGCATCCACCACTACGGGGATATTGGCTTGCTCGATGATTATTCTCAGGAAATCCCTTGTCTGCAGTCCTTTGTTTGTACCGATAGGAGCACCCAGCGGCATGACGGTGGCGGCACCGGCTTCTTCCAGCCTCTTGCACAGTGTGGGGTCGGCCTGGCAATAGGGCAGTACCACAAATCCTAACTTGACCAGTTCTTCTGTGGCTTTCAGCGTCTCCATAGAATCGGGCAACAGATAGCGGGGGTCGGGGTGTATCTCCAGTTTCAGCCAGTTCGTGCCGAAAGCTTCACGCGCCATCTGTGCAGCAAAAACAGCTTCTTCGGCATTGCGCACGCCGGAGGTGTTGGGCAGAAGCTGGATACCGGGATGCTGTATGTGTACCAGCATATTGTCTTCCTTGTTGTCCAGTTCAATGCGTTTCATGGCTACCGTCACCATTTCTGTGCCGGATGCCAGGATAGACTGCTCCATCACTTCATCGGAATTGAACTTTCCGGTTCCTAAAAACAGACGGGAGTTGAACTCACGTTCCGCAATCACTAATTTTTCCATATCAGTCGTCATATATTAATTCTTTATTTTTCATTCTCCATTAAAGAAATGATTCTTTTCATTTCATCTGCCGGACTATCGGCATGCAGTACCGTGCCCGAAAGGGCAATCCCGCTTACCCCCGTCTGCATAACGGCTGGAATATCCGCTATGGTTATTCCACCGATGGCTACTATCGGAAGGTGTATATCCTTCTCCTGCATCCGGTGGATGATAGCTGTATATCCTTCCAGTCCCAATATCGGACTCAGATTCTTCTTGGTAGTGGTGTAGCGGAAGGGGCCGCAGCCTATGTAGTCGGCACCGGCTTTGTAGTGTTGCAGTACATCCTCAAAGGTATTTGCCGTGCCGCCTATAATGTACTCCGCGCCCAGAATCCGGCGTGCGTCGGCTATGGGCATGTCTTTCTTTCCAAGATGTACGCCGTCGGCATGCAGCTTCTTTGCCAGTTCCACATGGTCGTCAATGATGAAGGTGGCACCGTATTGCCGGCAAAGGGCCTGCACTTCCAAAGCTACGGGTTCTATCGTTTCCACCGGGGTGTCTTTCATGCGCAGTTGCACCCAGCGGCAACCGCCCTCAAGAGCCATGCGTGCAGCATCCAGATACGAATATCGTTCCGTATAGTGCGTGATGAACTGCATTCCTCCGTTTTTCAGTCTCTCGTCCTTCATCTTCCTCACCCTCCGCAAGCTGCTTTGATAATGATGATGGGCATGTATTCCCTCAGGATGCATTTTGTCCATTCCGTGCGAAGTACAATACGGTTGTCTACGGCCACGGCAATGCCTTGCATCGGTAGGGCAAGTTCCTCGATAAGTTGTGAAAGGGTAGTGGCGCCGGTTTTCACTTCCTTGTTGTTGACCAATACTTTCATTTTTCTGTTCATTAAGAAATAAAACAAATGGAAGTAAATACAAAGAAGCGTCTTTACGGCAAGTTCAGTGAAGAAAGAAATATCCAATTCCTACGGCAGTACTAACTGCATCAGGTTCGAGGGTATAATCTCAGCCCGTCGGGGCACCCCTTTGTCTTTACGGCAACAAAGGTAAGGGAAAATCGGAAATAAAAAACAAAAGAACGTACTTTTTATTTCAGTGATTACTTTTTGTTTACTCGCGCCCCTTTGTGGCACGTATCTTTTTCAGCGTATTCCGAACAGTGGTTCTGACTCCCGTTGAATAAAATGGCCTACTAAAACAAGAAAGGCTGTCTATTTGAAGAAAGACAGCCTTGAAAATATTCTATTTAAGGAATTATGCAATCCCGTGAGCCGTAGCTTCCGGTGCAATCTTCTTGATAAGACCTTGCAGCACTGCACCAGGACCGCACTCTGTGAAGTCCGTAGCACCATCGGCAACCATGTTCTTCACTGTTTGCGTCCAACGTACCGATGCTGTCAGCTGAGCCACCAGGTTCTTCTTGATTTCTACCGGGTCAGTATGAGGCATAGCGTCTACATTCTGATATACGGGGCACTTCGGAGCATGGATTTCTGTTGCATTGATGGCTGCTTCCAGTTCAACTTTGGCAGGGTTCATCAGCGGAGAGTGGAACGCACCGCCTACCTTCAACGGCAGAGCACGCTTTGCACCTGCAGCCTTCATCAGTTCGCAAGCCTTGTTGATACCTTCTATGGAACCGGAAATTACAATCTGTCCCGGGCAGTTATAGTTGGCTGCCACGCAAACTTCACCTTCAGCACTTACTTGAGCGCAGATTTCCTCAACCTTTTCATCCGGCAGGGCAATAATGGCTGCCATAGTGGAGGGCTGTGCCTCGCAAGCCTTTTGCATAGCCATGGCACGGGCATACACCAGTTTCAGACCATCTTCAAAGCTCAGTGCACCGGCAGCAACCAAGGCAGAGAACTCGCCCAATGAGTGACCGGCGGTCATCTCCGGCTTAAAGTCATCGCCCATGCAGAGGGCGGAAATAACGGAATGAAGGAATACGGCAGGTTGGGTAACTTTAGTCTGGCGCAGGTCTTCATCTGTTCCGTTGAACATAATATCAGTAATACGATACCCGAGGATATCATTTGCTTTCTCAAAAAGTTCCTTGGCTAATGCCGAATTTTCGTACAGGTCCTTTCCCATGCCAACGAATTGGGCACCTTGACCCGGAAATACAAATGCTTTCATATTTACTCGTTTTTTAGTGTTTAAATAAAAAGTGCTGCAAAGGTAGAGGTTTTTCTGATATTCACCGCACAAACGGATGTTTTTTGTGCAATGCCCTTACTTTAAGGAGGGAAGCTAAAATACAATATGTATGCTTGGGCCTTCTGTGGTATCCGGAGGCTGAAATACTTATAAATGAAACACTTTCTCCTTATTGTACTTCCTACAATTAGACCTCTTGTATATTCTTGTAAATTACATATTGTATTCCATACGATAACAACTGAAAATGATATTGTATAAAGTAAGATATGTATTCAGTTGAAAAATAATGCTTTATAACATTATAAAAATAATCTTTTCCTTTATTGCAAATTAGAAAAACCTATTTATATTTGCAGCGCTTAACGAGATATATTATGCAAAACATAGAACAAAAAACGCCGTTGGCAAACAATCATATCTCTGTGGACTGTGTAGTGATTGGTTTTGACGGAGAACAGCTAAAGGTTCTGCTGATTAAGCGTGCAGGAGAGGAAGAAGGAGAAATCTTTCATGATATGAAGCTTCCCGGAAGTTTGATTTACATGGATGAGGATTTGGATGAAGCTGCCAAACGGGTGTTGAATGAATTGACGGGGCTGAAGAACGTCAATCTGATGCAATTCAAGGCATTCGGCTCAAAAAACCGTACGAAGGACCCCAGAGATGTACATTGGCTGGAACGTGCCATGCAGTCCAAGGTAGAGCGTATTGTCACCATAGCCTATCTTTCCCTGGTGAAGATAGACCGCGCATTGAACCGTGATTTGGACAATTATCAAGCTAGTTGGGTAGCCATGCCGGATATAAAGGCTCTGGCATTCGACCACAACCTGATTATCAAGGAAGCCATTACCTATGTCCGTCAGTACGTCGAGTTCAACCCGTCTTCACTGTTCGACTTGTTGCCGCGTAAGTTCACCGCATCCCAGCTTCGCACTTTGTACGAACTGGTGTATGACAAGCAGTACGACGTACGCAATTTCCATAAAAAAATTGCCTTGATGGAGTATGTCGTCCCCCTGGAAGAAAAACAGCAGGGCGTGGCCCACCGGGCGGCACGCTACTACCGTTTCGACAAAAAGATATACAATAAAATCCGACGGTAGCCGGATTGTAAATTCTTCATATCACTTTCATTTTAATATTGATAGAAATGTATTTATTAGGTTATGACATCGGCAGCTCGTCTGTAAAAGCGAGTCTGGTAAATGCGGAAAGCGGCAAGTGTGTATCGTCTGCCTTCTTCCCCAAGACTGAAGCGGAAATTATCGCAGTGAAGCCCGGCTGGGCAGAGCAAGACCCCGGAAACTGGTGGGAAAACTTGAAACTGGCCACACAAGCGGTATTGGCAGAATCCGGAGTAAACGCAGAAGACATCAAGGCGATCGGTATCTCTTATCAGATGCATGGCTTGGTATGTGTAGATAAAAACCAGCAGGTGTTGCGTCCTGCCATTATCTGGTGCGACTCCAGAGCCGTGCCCTACGGACAAAAGGCTTTCGAAACATTGGGAGAGGAGACTTGCCTTTCACATCTGCTGAATTCTCCGGGCAACTTCACGGCCTCCAAACTGGCTTGGATTAAGGAGAATGAGCCTTCCGTTTACGAAAAGATTCATAAGATAATGCTGCCGGGCGACTATATCGCCATGAAGTTGAGCGGTACCATCTGTACCACGGTGTCCGGTTTGTCCGAAGGGATGTTCTGGGATTTCAAGAACAACCGGGTTGCCGACTTTCTGATGGACTATTATGGATTCGACTCCTCTCTGATTGCCGACATCAAACCGACTTTCTCCGAGCAGGGACGTGTCAATGCTGCTGCAGCCGCAGAGCTGGGTCTGAAAGAAGGTACGCCTATCACTTACCGTGCCGGCGACCAGCCCAACAATGCCCTTTCCCTGAATGTATTCAATCCGGGTGAAATTGCTTCTACCGCCGGAACGTCCGGCGTGGTATACGGCGTGAACGGTGAGGTGAACTACGACCCCAAGTCACGTGTCAACACCTTTGCACACGTCAACCATGCTGCCGGGCAAACCCGTCTGGGTGTTCTGCTGTGCATCAATGGTACGGGCATTCTCAATTCATGGGTAAAACGCACCGTTGCTCCCGAAGGCATCTCCTACAGCGATATGAATCTGCTGGCGGCGCAAGCTCCCATCGGCAGTGCCGGTATCAGTATCCTGCCCTTTGGAAACGGTGCGGAGCGTATGCTGGAGAACAAGGAAATAGGCTGCTCCATTCATGGCATCAACTTCAACCAGCACGGCAAACAGCATATCATCCGTGCAGCGCAGGAAGGTATCGTTTTTTCCTTTAAATATGGAATCGACATCATGGAACAAATGGGCATTCCCGTGCAGAAAATTCATGCAGGCAAGGCTAATATGTTCCTCAGCCCGCTGTTCCGCGAGACATTGGCCGGTGTGACGGGAGCTGTCATCGAACTGTATGATACCGACGGCTCTGTAGGTGCCGCCAAAGGCGCCGGAATCGGTGTGGGCATATACAAGGACAACAACGAAGCATTTGCCACGCTTGAGAAGCTCGAGGTGATAGAGCCGAAAGTGGCAGACCGCCAGGCTTATGCCGACGCATATGCGCGCTGGAAACACTGGGTAATGTGCTAATGTGCACATTAAAACGTTAGCACGTTAAAACAATAAATTAATAATTAACCCCGTGATGAATGTGTCTGTCATTGGCACATTCTCACATTAAAACATTAAATTCTTATGGCAACAAAAGAGTATTTTCCCGGAATAGGAAAGATTAAATTCGAAGGTAAAGAGAGCAAGAACCCGATGGCATTCCGTTATTACGATGCCGATAAAGTAATCATGGGTAAGAAAATGAGCGAATGGCTGAAGTTCGCCATGGCATGGTGGCACACTCTTTGCGCAGAAGGTGGTGACCAATTCGGTGGCGGAACAAAGAAATTCCCCTGGAACGGTGAGGCTGACAAGGTTCAGGCTGCCAAGAACAAAATGGACGCCGGCTTTGAATTCATGCAGAAAATGGGTATCGAATACTACTGCTTCCACGATGTAGACCTCTGCGAAGAAGCCGAGACCATTGAAGAATACGAAGCCAACTTGAAGGAAATCGTAGCGTATGCCAAGCAGAAACAAGCAGAAACCGGCATCAAACTGTTGTGGGGTACTGCCAACGTATTCGGCCATGCCCGCTACATGAATGGTGCAGCCACCAATCCCGATTTCGATGTTGTGGCACGTGCCGCCATCCAAATCAAAAACGCCATCGACGCTACTATCGAACTGGGAGGTTCAAACTATGTATTCTGGGGCGGTCGCGAAGGCTACATGTCATTGCTGAATACAGACCAGAAGCGTGAGAAAGAGCACCTCGCACAGATGTTGACCATCGCCCGCGACTATGCACGTGCCCGCGGCTTCAAAGGTACCTTCTTGATTGAACCGAAACCGATGGAACCTACAAAACACCAGTATGATGTAGACACCGAAACCGTTATCGGCTTCTTGAAGGCTCACAATCTGGACAAAGATTTCAAGGTGAACATCGAAGTGAACCACGCTACTTTGGCGGGCCACACCTTCGAGCACGAACTCGCAGTAGCCGTAGACAACGGTATGCTCGGCTCCATCGACGCCAACCGTGGTGACTACCAGAACGGCTGGGATACAGACCAGTTCCCCATTGACAACTTCGAACTGACCCAGGCAATGATGCAAATCATCCGTAACGGAGGCTTTGGCAATGGCGGTACAAACTTCGATGCCAAGACCCGTCGCAACTCCACCGACCTGGAAGACATTTTCATTGCCCACATCGCCGGTATGGACGTGATGGCACGTGCACTGGAAAGTGCAGCCAAACTGCTTGAAGAGTCTCCTTACAAGAAGATGCTGGCCGACCGCTATGCTTCCTTCGACAGTGGTAAAGGCAAGGAATTTGAAGATGGCAAACTGACGCTAGAGGATTTGGTAGCTTACGCAAAAGCCAACGGTGAGCCGAAACAGACCAGCGGCAAGCAGGAATTGTATGAGGCAATCGTGAATATGTACTGCTAATAATGATCAATGTTTAGTGATTAGTGGTTAATAAGTTGCGCATGAGGTGTTTCAATATTAATCATTAATCGCTAATCATTAATCGCTAATCATTAACCATTAATCATTAATATCATGAATTATACAGAAAAAGGCAGTAAACTCTACCTCTTCTCTATTGTGCTGGTAGCCGTCATCGGGGGCTTGCTTTTCGGCTACGATACAGCAGTCATATCCGGTGCCGATAAAGGGCTTCAGGCATTTTTTATGGGTGCCTCCGATTTTGTCTACACAGATACGATTCACGGCATTACCTCTTCCAGTGCACTTATCGGATGTATCATCGGTAGTGCTCTTTCGGGATTCTTCGCATCCAATCTGGGACGTAAGAATTCTCTTTTCATAGCCGGCGTCTTGTTCTTTCTGTCGGCATTGGGCTCCTACTACCCGGAATTCCTTTTCTTCGACTATGGTGTTCCTTCCTATTCCTTGCTCGTGGCATTCAATTTCTACCGTGTATTGGGAGGAATCGGCGTAGGTTTGGCATCGGCCATCTGCCCGATGTATATTGCGGAAATTGCGCCGAGCAACATTCGCGGGACTCTGGTATCATGGAATCAGTTTGCCATTATCTTCGGCCAGTTGGTGGTTTACTTCGTGAATTTCCTTATTCTGGGCGAGAATTCAAATCCGGTGATAAAGGCCATTGAAGGAGTCAACCAGATTCTGAATCCCGAAGCGGCAGCATGGACCACAGAGATAGGATGGCGTCTGATGTTTGTCAGTGAGGCTGTTCCTGCAGGAGTCTTTGCGTTGCTCGTACTGTTTGTTCCCGAAACGCCACGCTATCTTGCCATGAGTGGCAAGGATGATAAGGCACTCCAGGTGTTAAGCCGTATCAACGGCTTGGCTCAGGCAAAGGTTATTCTGTCTCAAATCAAAGCCACGGCAGAGGAAAAGACGGAAAAGCTTTTCACTTATGGCTGGATGGTTATCTTTATCGGTATCATGCTGAGTGTATTCCAGCAAGCGGTAGGTATCAACGCCGTACTCTATTTCGCACCGCGTATCTTCGAAACGATGGGAATGGGTAACCCGATGGTGCAGACTGTCATCATGGGCATCATCAATATTCTGTTCACGTTGCTGGCTGTCTTTACAGTCGAGAAATGGGGACGTAAACCGCTGCTCATCTCGGGGTCTATCGGCATGGCTATAGGTGCTTTCGGAGTAGCTCTTTGCAACGTTGTGGCAGGGCTTCCTCCCATGTTGGCTGTTGTCAGCATCATGGTCTACAGTGCTTCGTTCATGTTCAGCTGGGGCCCCATCTGCTGGGTACTGATTGCTGAAATCTTCCCGAATACCATCCGTGGCGCTGCAGTAGCCATTGCCGTAGCCTTCCAATGGATATTCAATTTCATTGTATCTTCCACCTTCGTACCTATGTACAATATGAGTTTGGGAGATATGGGAGACAAGTTCGGGCACATGTTTGCTTATGGCTTATACGGAATCATCTGTGTGGTGGCTGCTCTGTTTGTCTGGAAGCTTGTTCCCGAAACGAAAGGCAAGACACTGGAAGACATGACCAAGCTGTGGAAGAATAGAAGAAACAATAGATAAGACCGTCATTGAAACTGTCCATATAAGGCGGGAAAGAGGAGGCCTGATGAATGCCTCCTCTTTTTGTTATCAATTCCGTATCTTTTCCCTTATCCGTTCAAGATGGGAAAGAAAAATCTTCGGAGGGGAAGATAACATGTAAGGATAAACCGTACCTTTGCACTGTTTTTAATCAGGAATAGCAAGAAAGTTATGGATTCAATGAAAATCAATAAGGTGCAGATACGCAATCTGCAGATTGAAGATTATGACCAGTTGGCACAATCGTTTACGCGCGTTTATTCAGACGGAAGCGATGTGTTCTGGACGCACAAACAAATAGAAAAACTGATACGCATCTTCCCCGAGGGGCAGATTGTGACGGTGGTTGACGAGAAAATCGTGGGCTGTGCGCTTTCCATCATAGTGAACTACGATGATGTGAAGAACGACCACACTTACGCCCAGGTTACGGGCAAGGAGACTTTCAACACCCACAATCCGAAAGGCAACATACTTTATGGCATCGAAGTCTTTATCCATCCCCAATACCGTGGCCTGCGTCTGGCACGCCGTATGTATGAATACCGCAAGGAACTTTGCGAGACATTGAACCTGAAGGCAATCATGTTTGGCGGACGTATCCCCAACTACTACAAATATGCCGATCAAATCCGCCCCAAGGAGTACATAGATAAGGTGAAGCAAAAGGAAATCTTCGACCCGGTGCTGACCTTTCAGCTCTCTAACGACTTCCACGTGCGCAAGGTGATGCGCAACTACCTTCCCAATGATGAGGAGTCCAAGCACTACGCCTGCCTGCTGCAATGGGACAATATCTACTATCAGGCTCCCACACAAGACTATGTAAACCCCAAAACCACTGTCCGCGTAGGCTTGGTACAATGGCAGATGCGTACCTACAAGACACTGGATGACCTTTTTGAGCAAGTGGAATTTTTTGTGGATGCCGTGAGCGACTACAAGAGTGACTTTGTCCTTTTTCCCGAATACTTCAACGCACCGTTGATGGCAAAATTCAACAACGAGGGCGAGTCGCAGGCTATCCGCGGGCTGGCGGCCTATACCGAGGAAATCAAGGAGCGTTTCGTCAAGCTCGCCATCAGCTATAACATCAACATTATTACGGGCAGTATGCCGCTTATCAAGGAAGACGGGCTGCTATACAACGTAGGATTCCTCTGCCGACGTGACGGAAGTTATGAAATGTACGAAAAGATACATGTCACTCCCGACGAGATAAAGTCCTGGGGACTGAGCGGAGGCAAGTCCATCCAAACTTTCGATACGGACTGTGCTAAGATAGGCGTGCTGATATGCTACGATGTAGAGTTCCCCGAACTGAGCCGCATCATGGCGGACCAAGGCATGCAGATACTCTTTGTTCCTTTCCTTACCGATACGCAGAATGCTTACAGCCGCGTAAAGGTGTGCGCCCATGCTCGTGCCATCGAAAACGAGTGCTTTGTAGTGATAGCCGGCAGTGTAGGCAATCTTCCCCGCGTGCACAACATGGACATCCAGTATGCCCAGTCCGGCGTGTTCACTCCCTGCGACTTCGCTTTCCCCACAGACGGCAAGCGTGCGGAAGCCACTCCGAATACCGAAATGATTCTTGTGTCGGATGTGGATCTGGACTTGCTGAATGAACTGCATACCTACGGCAGTGTACGCAACCTGAAAGACCGGAGAGGCGATTTGTACGAGGTGAAGATGAAAAGATGACTTTCCCGAATGCCACACTCGGTTGCCTCCAATGCCACACCTTATTCTCCGAAATGCCACACTTCATCGTCCGGAATGCCATAGGTTTCGGACAACGGAGTGTGGCATTTCAGCTGCTGAAGTGTGGCATCCGGGACGATGAAGTATGGCATTTCGGATGGTAATTCCATAGTTTATCCGTATCTTTACAAAACTTTTATTCTAAAAAACAGAAACAATGGCCAAGAAAGCTCTCTCTGCTCCCGAAATACCTCTCTGCATCAATGTGTTGCGATTACTTAACTACCGTCTGGCTCCCGACGAGCTGATTCTGTTCGACTGGCTTACAGTAAAACAGATTTCTTTTAAATACAAGCCTTTCCATTACTCCCAGGCGCGTGTAGAGGAAGAAACCCGTATCCGCCGTACCCGGCAGGAAGTCATCATTAAGCAATTCTCGGCCTTGGGCTTCTTGAAAACCGACATAAAGGTCAATTCCGTCACCCGTGGACGTGTCCGCTATTACTCCGTGGACTTCAGTGTACTTGCCGACGTGGATGTCCTGGTAGAAATCATCATGCCCCAAACCACGCTCTTCCGTGACTTCATCCTCTACTTTGCCTACCACGCCACTATGCAGAAGAAGAGCAAGGAAGAACAACTGAAGCCTGCCTCCGCCATAAATCATGAGGCTGCCGCCCGAATCTATCAACTGCTGAGCCAAGTCTATGACGAGCGCCGCCAATACTATAATGATGGGGGACTGACCGGAGATGTGAAGCCTGAACGCTCGAAATCTGCCATGCAATTGCAGCATAACAAACCCATAGAACGTAAACTGGCAAAGTTGGCAGACTACTACAACGATAACAGCATCAAAAACGCCTTTCTTGCCTATGTGGACGAAATCCTGACCCAAAAGAAAGAACCCGAAAACCTGATGTATTACTTTCTCTCTTTCGATGAGACATCGGATTGTTTCGGAGTGGTGAATCATTACCTTAATTATTTCACCTTGCATTATAGTTACAGCAGCAACAGTTGAAGTCTATCCGCTGATGATGCTGTTATTATTTCTTTTAATATAATACTTTATTATTCTTTCCCATGCTGTTCTCTGCACGCTTATTGCTGATTGCGGCAATAGCATTCGCAGAATTCTACATACCATTTGTTGAACTCAGCAAAATAGCCCTCTCATTTGTTGTTTTCAACGTAGTTTTCAGGTCGCTTGTTTGAGCTAATTTTACGTTTTTTGCCGTTTTTGCTTAGGGAACCCGTGGATTTTGGCTTATTTTGAGAAACGTGATTCGCTCAAACTAAAACGGCAAATCATAAATGGAGACTTCTTTTTCGTGTACTGACATTCTCTCTGCATTATTCAAAAGAGAAATATCTTTAATCTTTTTATGATATAGAGAAAATTTTGCAATTTGTTCTATTTCTTTTTTACGGTTTTTACTAAGGATTAGATATTCTTCTTCTCTATCAATTCCTAAAAAACGGCGTCCCAAAAGATTGGCTGCAATTCCTGTAGTGCTGCTGCCTGTAAATGGGTCGAGAATCCACGCACCACCACGAGTTGATGCCAAAATAATACGCGACAATACAGATAAGGGTTTCTGAGTAGGATGTTTGCCACATGATTTTTCCCAACGAGCTATGGCCGGTAATTGCCATACGTCCGTCATCTGCTTGTTGCTGTTGATTTGCTTCATGATACTATAATTATAGTAGTGTGTTATTTTAGCAGACTTGCGTGCCCAAATAATGAACTCTGTTGAGTGTGTAAAATAACGACATGAAATATTAGGTGGCGGATTGGTCTTTGCCCATGTCACTACATTCAAAATCTTAAATCCTAATTCAGTCAGGATATTGGCTATTGAAAAAATATTATGATATGTACCGCTAATCCATATTGTTCCATTTTCCTTCAGTTTATTTTGGCATTCGCTTATCCATGCTCGATTGAACGAATCTATGTATTCAGGAGTACCTCCTTTATCCCATTCCCCTTTATCCACGCATACCATCTTCCCACTTTGCACACTTATCCCTCCATTACTGAGAAAGTAAGGAGGATCGGCAAATATCATATCGAACTTGAAACTGAATTGCTTTAATAATTCGATGCAGTCACCATGCAGGAGGGTAAAGGCACGGTCGGAGGATTTGAAATAAGGAATCATAATTTAGCAATAATCTCTTGATATTCCTTCCAGGACATTAACCGACCTTCTCCAGTGGGATAATTGACATCTTCCTGCCCCCATATCCATTTATATACTTTTATTAAAGCCTCAGGAGTTTCACCGGAAGCGAAATTTAAAGCTCTTATTTCATTTATAAAATCGGAAGGTTCTTCTCCATTATATGTTTTTTCCATTAAAGTCAGAAATACTTTTGCTTTATCTTTGTTTTCCTGAACTTTATTTATTACATCTTCTAAGATTTGTTTGTGAGATATTTGCCATAGTGTATTATCATTGGGATTATAGATGAATACTAAAAAATCTTCTTTTTTAGGTCTTCCATATACAGATTTACCACCAGGCTTCGTGATAACGATTTTCCTACCATCAGAGAGTTCTTCGACTTCATAACCTCGATATGGTAAATCTATAAGTTTTTGTGAGAAAGTAGCTTTATCCGCATTGTTTATACGAATAGGCTCTAGTTCTATATTATGTTGATAGATGTTTTTCATCGTTCTATTTATTTCATGATTTTACTTATAATGCCGTTCTCCATATCATTAATATTGTATATATGTTCAAGTACATCAAAAGTTTCTTCCAAATTTCGACGCGCACTATTCCATCCTTTTCCATCCGTAAACCAGACAAATGTAAAATCTGTTAGGTCTTTGGTTTCCAAGGTTATCGTTTTGTAACTTCTTGCTGTTTCGTTAAGCTTAGAGCCACTACTTCCATAAAAATTGGTTTCTATACCATATACCATGGTAGGTGTTTTTACGACAAAATCAAATCGTTTCTCTGCCTTACCTTGGTTAGATATTGAAGATAAATCAATACCCCATTTCTTTTCGATAGCATGAATATACATTTCTTTGAAGTAGGTGATACCTTTTACAAACCCAGCCTTCTGTATATATGATTCGACGAGGTTCTCCATCAGGTGTCCACCTCTATTTTTTCTTCCATTAGAATCAAGCCCAGTTTCTATTCCTGTAACATAATCTACAAGACTTCCGATAATGCGATTCTCAATCAAGTTGAAAATACCAGTTTTGCGCATAAATATTTTATATTGCTCTACACTATAGTTCATTTTTTTGAAATTATAACAGAAGCTGCCTTCTTCATCTATAGCTTCTATATCCATTTCACGCTTTGCTATCAGAATAGGAATACACTTTAGAATACTAGGGTATTTACATAATAAATTATCAAAATCGTTTTCTATATTTTTGCTGCCAATAAGAGAATTCATAATATTCAATTCCACTTTAATAGCATCAACATTAGAGAAAACTTTGTCAAAGTATGTATAATATTGGTAGTTCGCAATACTTGTACGAAACAGTGCAAGCCATTGTTTAAAATCTCTTTCCATACAAATTTATCTATAATTCATGCTAATATTAGAAATCATAAGTTCGGACAGTTTCCCTCTTTTTTCAGGATTGGCATTAACCATTCGCGTAGCCATTACTCGCTGAATATGGTATTCGTTATAAATCTCATCAAAGAAATTATCATTTTCGTCTTTGCCTTTCACATCCGAATTACTTAAGATGAAATTAGTTTTATATTGAACTATCTTGTGACAAAAATCGCGTAGCCGTATTTGTTCATTATCGTCAAACTCATCTTTGGCATACGAGTTGAAAGAAGAAGTTTTGCTTAAAGGTTTATATGGAGGATCAAAGTAGAATAAAGCATCAGGAGAAGCGTAAGCTATTGTTTTCTCGAAATCCCCACACAAAATATCTACCTTTTGCAAAATCTTAGAATCTGCAAGAATTGTATCTTCATCACAAATTCTAGGATTGGCATATTTTCCATGGGGAACATTGAATTTTCCTTTAGAATTTACTCTATACAACCCATTGAAGCATGTCCTATTTAAAAAAATGAATAAAGCGGCGGTCTCTATTTCAGACAAGGATGAAGCGTTATATATGTCGCGCTTATTTAAATAATACTCTTTTCTGTCTTCTTCTCCCAAGGGGATATACTTTTCTTGAAGTTCTTTTAATTGTTCAATCAATTTATATGGTTGTTCCTTAATAACTTTATATGTAGTTATCAAATGGGGATTTATATCATTAATCACAGCTTTTTGAATATTGGGAAATTGCTGTAATATCCAAAATAAAACAGCCCCACCTCCAACGAAAGGTTCTACATAAATAACGTTTTTTTTCTGTGAGAAGTCAGATGGTAAGGTACGCTCTATATCTCCTAAAAGCTGCGTCTTTCCACCTACCCATTTTACAAAAGGTTTTGCAGTTCTATATATTCTATGTTGCATATTTGGTCTAAATATCATTCTTCTAATGGCAAAGATAGTGAATCTCTTCAAGTTGTGCGAATATATTAGGAGTCTTTCTTTTTATTTTTTGAATTCTATGTCTAAAAGGATATTAATCACTCTTATTATCCCTCTTTTCATCCTTAAATAAAACATTTTACTGCACTTATCCAGCTTTTTCTACCTAAAAAGTCTCTTGTATTTAAGTTTTTTGTAAATTTGCACCCTTAAAATGGAGAAGGTAGCTTTTGACGTACCAAATGCCTATCAAGAGTATCTTCAATCGTAAATTGTAAATTGTCAAATAGTAAATATCAAGATGGGTAAGAAGTTTGCCGAATATTCGAAGCTCGACCTTTCCGAAGTGAACGGAAAAGTGTTGAAGAAATGGGACGAAAACCAGGTTTTCGCCAAGAGTATGACAGAACGTGAAGGTTGTCCTTCTTTCGTATTTTTCGAAGGACCTCCCTCGGCCAATGGTATGCCGGGCATTCACCACGTAATGGCTCGCTCCATTAAGGACATTTTCTGCCGTTACAAAACGATGAAGGGGTTCCAAGTAAAGCGTAAGGCCGGATGGGATACTCATGGACTGCCCGTGGAACTGGGTGTGGAAAAAGCACTCGGCATTACGAAAGAGGATATTGGCAAGACTATTTCCGTAGCAGAATACAATGCTGCCTGCCGCAAGGACGTCATGAAGTTCACCAAGGAATGGGAAGACCTGACGCACAAGATGGGCTACTGGGTGGACATGACGGACCCGTATATCACCTACGACAACCGCTACATCGAAACCTTGTGGTGGCTGCTGAAACAGCTCTATAAGAAAGGACTCCTTTATAAAGGGTATACCATACAACCTTATTCTCCTGCTGCCGGAACCGGACTCAGCTCGCACGAGTTGAACCAGCCCGGATGTTACCGTGACGTAAAAGACACGACCATGGTGGCACAGTTCAAGATGAAGCATCCGAAACCGGAAATGGCAGAGTGGGGAACTCCTTACTTCCTGGCATGGACCACTACTCCGTGGACGTTGCCCAGCAACACTGCGCTCTGCGTCGGTCCCAAGATAGACTACGTGGCCGTACAGACTTACAACGGATATAGCGGTGAGAAGATGACTGTTGTCTTGGCAAAAGCACTGCTCTACACTCACTTCAACAAAAAAGCGGAAGGCATTGCATTAGAGGATTATAAGCCGGGTGATAAGCTGATACCTTTCAAGATAGTAGGTGAGTACAAAGGCCCCGATTTGGTAGGTATGGAGTACGAACAGCTCATCCCTTGGGTGAAACCGATAGACGTTGCCGAAGACGGTAGCTGGACTCCCAGCGACAAAGGTTTCCGTGTAATTTCTGGTGACTATGTGACGACTGAAGACGGTACGGGTATCGTACACATTGCCCCGACCTTTGGTGCGGACGATGCTTTTGTGGCACGCGCTGCAGGTATACCGTCCTTGTTCATGATAAACAAGAAGGGTGAGACCCGCCCGATGGTAGACCTCACCGGTAAGTTCTTCTTGATTGACGAACTGGACGAGGATTTCGTAAAGGCATGTGTCAACGTAGACCTCTATAAGGACTATCAGGGCAAGTGGGTGAAGAATGCCTACGACCCCCAATTCACTGTAGACGGCAAGTACGACGAACAAGTCGCACAAGCTGCCGAATCGCTGGATATTGAAATCTGCATGATGATGAAAGCCGCCCGCCAGGCATTCAAGATAGAAAAGCATGTACACAACTATCCGCACTGCTGGCGTACGGACAAACCCGTATTGTACTATCCGCTGGATAGCTGGTTCATCCGCAGCACCGCTTGCAAGGAACGTATGATAGAGTTGAACAAGACCATCAACTGGAAGCCGGAAAGCACCGGTACGGGACGTTTTGGCAAGTGGCTGGAAAACCTGAATGACTGGAACCTCAGCCGTTCGCGCTATTGGGGTACTCCGCTGCCCATCTGGCGCACGGAGGACAATAGCGAGGAAAAATGTATCGAGTCTGTAGAAGAGCTCTACAACGAAATAGAGAAATCCGTGGCTGCCGGCCTGATGCAGTCCAACCCTTACAAGGAGAAGGGCTTCCAGCCGGGTGTATATACCAAAGAGAATTACGACAAGATAGACTTGCACCGTCCTTACGTGGACGATGTCATCCTTGTTTCTAAAGACGGCAAGCCGATGAAACGCGAAACGGACTTGATTGACGTTTGGTTCGATTCCGGTGCCATGCCTTATGCACAGATACACTATCCGTTCGAGAATAAGGAACTGCTGGATAGCCACCAGGTATATCCTGCCGATTTCATCGCCGAAGGGGTGGACCAGACACGCGGTTGGTTCTTCACGTTGCACGCCATCGCTACAATGGTGTTCGACAGTATTTCTTATAAGGCTGTCATTTCCAACGGCTTGGTGCTCGACAAAAATGGTAACAAGATGTCCAAGCGTCTGGGCAATGCCGTAGACCCCTTCTCGACCATCGAGAAATACGGGTCCGACCCGTTGCGCTGGTACATGATCACCAACTCTTCTCCGTGGGACAATCTTAAGTTCGACGTGGATGGAGTGGAAGAGGTGCGCCGCAAGTTCTTCGGAACACTCTATAACACCTATTCATTCTTCGCCCTCTATGCCAATGTAGACGAATTTGACTACAAAGAAGCCGATGTGCCCATGGCAGAACGCCCTGAGATAGACCGTTGGATTCTCTCTGTACTGAATACGTTGGTGAAGAACGTGGATACCTGCTACAATGAATACGAGCCCACGAAAGCAGGACGTCTCATTTCCGAATTCGTGAACGACAACCTCTCCAACTGGTATGTCCGCCTGAACCGCAAACGTTTCTGGGGCGGTGGTATGACGCAGGACAAGCTCTCTGCATTCCAGACACTCTATACATGCCTCGAAACCGTGGCTAAGCTGATGGCACCCATCGCTCCGTTCTATGCTGATATGCTCTATTCCGACCTGATTGCAGCTACGGGACGCGACAATGTGGTTTCCGTACACCTTGCCAAGTTCCCCGAATATAAGGAGGAAATGATAGACAAGGAATTGGAAGTCCGCATGCAGATGGCACAAGACGTCACTTCCATGGTATTGGCATTGCGCCGCAAGGTGAACATCAAAGTCCGCCAACCGCTTCAGTGCATCATGATACCGGTAGTGGATGAAGAACAGCGTGCACACATCGAGGCTGTGAAAGCACTTATCATGAACGAGGTGAATGTAAAAGAAATCCAGTTTGTGGACGGTGCTGCCGGTGTACTGGTAAAGAAAGTGAAATGCGACTTCAAGAAGCTGGGACCGAAATTCGGTAAGCAGATGAAAGCCGTGGCTGCTGCTGTGGCGGAAATGTCCCAGGAAGCCATTGCCGAGCTGGAGAAGAAAGGCTCTTATACGTTCAATCTGGACGGTGCAGAAGCCGTGATTGAAACGGCAGATGTGGAAATCTTCAGTGAGGATATTCCGGGATGGCTGGTTGCCAACGAGGGCAAACTGACCGTGGCTCTGGAAGTTACCGTTACCGAAGAGTTGCGCCGTGAGGGTATTGCACGCGAGCTGGTAAACCGCATTCAGAATATCCGCAAGTCGAGCGGTTTTGAGATAACAGATAAAATAAAGATTACATTATCAAAAAATCCTCAAACAGATGATGCGGTAAATGAATATAATGACTATATTCGCAACCAAGTTTTAGGAACTTCACTGACGCTGGCAGACAACGTAGAAAATGGTACAGAACTGAACTTCGACGATTTCTCGCTGTACGTGAGCGTAGTGAAAGAATAATTAAATACTAACCCTGATTAACACGTAAAAGTTATGGCAGAAAAGACAAGATACTCAGATGCTGAATTGGAAGAATTCCGCGCTATCATTATGGAGAAGTTAGAGTTGGCACAACGTGACTATGAACTGTTAAAGGCCAGCCTGACGGGTGCAGACGGTAATGACACCGACGATACATCTCCTACGTACAAAGTACTGGAAGAAGGTGCCAACACCTTATCCAAGGAAGAAACCACACGTCTGGCCCAACGCCAGTTGAAGTTCATCCAAGGATTGCAGGCTGCTTTGGTGCGCATTGAGAACAAAACATATGGCATTTGCCGCGAAACCGGCAAACTGATACCGGCAGAGCGCCTTCGTGCAGTGCCCCATGCCACTTTGAGCATCGAAGCTAAAAACAACGGCAAGAAATAAAAATGGGTAAATTCTTTACGAAGGGCCGGATAGCCTGCCTTATCATATTTTCGGTATTGGTTATAGACCAAATTATCAAGATTTGGATAAAGACCCACATGTACTGGCATGAGAGTATCCGGATTACGGATTGGTTCTATATATACTTTACCGAGAATAGTGGTATGGCTTTCGGTATGGAAATATTCGCCAAACTGTTCCTGACCTTGTTCCGCATTGCTGCAGTCACGGTCATTGGCTGGTTTCTGTACAAGTTCGTGAAGCAAGGCATGAAGACCGGATTTATCATCTGTGTGTCTTTGGTCTTGACGGGAGCCTTGGGAAACATTGTCGACAGTGTGTTCTATGGCGTGCTGTTCAACGAAAGCACCCATTCGCAGATAGCCTCCTTCATGCCTGAAGGAGGGGGATATGCCCCGTGGTTCCATGGCAAGGTGGTGGATATGTTCTATTTCCCCATCATTGATACAAACTGGCCCGCATGGATGCCGTTTGTCGGTGGAGAACATTTCATTTTCTTCAGCCCGATATTCAATTTTGCGGATGCAGCAATCAGTTGCGGTATCATTGCTTTGCTGTTGTTCTACGGCAAGGACTTCAATGATGCCTATCATGCTGCCATAAAGAAATCATGAAAGGAATAAATCGAATTCAATGGTGTAGCGTAGTCCTTCTGGTGTTCAGTCTGACGGCTTGTAAGGTGAAAAGACCTGAAACCGTCCTTCCGGATGCCAAGATGGAAAACGTGCTTTATGATTATCACATAGCCAAAGCTATGGGTGAAGAAGTGCCGTATAACGAAAGTTATAAGCGGGTGCTATACATTGAATCGGTTTTCAAGAAATATGGCATTACTCAGGCCGATTTTGACTCTTCTATGGTCTGGTTTGCCCGTAACCCGGAAGTACTTACCAAAATCTACGAGAAAGTGAATGTACGGTTGAAAGCCGAGAGAGACGGTATCAACCACTTGATTGCCCTGCGTGACAACAAGCCGAAAGAATCACTTCCCGGAGACAGTATCGACGTGTGGATATGGCAGCATATCTATCAGTTGACGGGTATGCCCCTGGACAACAAGATAACGTTTACGTTGCCATCAGACACCAATTTCCACGACCGTGACACGCTGCGCTGGAGCGTGCGCTTCCGTTTCCACAACGGTGCACCGGACAGCATACATGCTCCGTTGATGGCGATGCAGATTCTTTACGAAAAGAATGACAGTGTCATCAGTGCCATTCGGAAAGTACAAGACACAGGTGTGGAAACGCTCACCTTGTTTGCCGATACTTTAGGAGAAATCAAGGAAATACGCGGGTTCATCTATTATCCGCAGCAGGAGACTCCACAGCCTTTGCTGGCAGACCGTATCTCACTGATGCGCTATCACGCCACGGACAGCTTGGTCATTGCCCCAAAGGACAGCCTTCAGCAGGCGACAGACTCCCTTCGCAAAGACAGTATCGGAAAACCTGAGAAATTGAAACCTCTGGAAATTCAGGAGCAGGAAAATACCACGACTCCCAGAACCATACGTCCCCGTCCGAAAGCATGAAACGCTACGCTTCCCATTTTCTGTTTCTTCCCGGGCATGGCTATCTGAAACAATATGTGGTGGAGATAGGTGAAGGACAATGTGTATCACGTATCTTCCCATTGACAGAAGAGGTGGAGAATACGGAATGGCTACCGGGAGTCATAGCTTTGCTTACGGAGGTGGAAACAGACTATCCTCATTTTGATACGTGCTGCAATATACTGACGGCAATCCCTCCGGTTATCGAGGAAGAATTGCCTTATTTGATTCCCTGGTTGTTTTTTCCTTTTGATTTTACTACAATGCAGCCTGGCGCCGGAACTCAGCGCAAACTACTGCTGTGGCAATAGCCACGTTCAATGACTCCGAGGTCTCACGGCTGGCGGGATAATTCGGTATGTATAGTTTGCGGTTGATGAGTGCCTCCACTTCTTTTCCGATGCCATTTCCTTCATTACCCATCACAATCAGCCCATTTTTCGAAAGCGGTTGTCCGTACATATTCTCTCCGTCCAGGAAAGTGCCGTAAACGGGAATATCCTTCAGTGAGCGGATGAA
This sequence comes from Bacteroides sp. AF25-38AC, assembly GCF_003602995.1. Lineage (NCBI taxonomy): Bacteria > Pseudomonadati > Bacteroidota > Bacteroidia > Bacteroidales > Bacteroidaceae > Bacteroides > Bacteroides sp. AF25-38AC. The sequence continues at coordinate 46,017 of NZ_QTMD01000007.1, forward strand.
CTCGGGTAGGGGAGTATAATGCAGTCTGACGCGTGCGATACCTCCCATCGTGGCCTGCACAGTTTTGGGATTATAGATATCCACCGTGTTGGGCGAACAGAAAATATGCTCTATCCCAAACCAATCAGCAAGGCGGACAATCGTTCCCAGGTTACCGGGGTCTTGCACATCATCCAAAGCCAGACAGAGGGAGTGACTGATGACGGAAATATCCGTCTCCTCATCCGGCTGCCGGAACACAGCCAGCACTTGTTGGGGAGTTTTCAGCAGGCTGGCACGCGAAAGTTCCTCCTCCGATACTTCCGTGGCATCCGCTACGGTGGAGAGAGGGCGGTTCCGGGAAAGCCATTCTGAAGTTGCCAGCAAGAACTGACAAGGAAAATGTCCCAACAAATCCCCTACGAGTTTAGGTCCTTCTGCCAGAAATACCTTGTCGGCCTTCCGGTTCTTTTTCTGCTCCAACGAGTGGATATATTTAATGCGATTTTTACTTAATGCCATAGGACACACATGTTATCATTTGACAAAAATACGTGATTATTTCAATATAATCAAAAACTCTGCACTCTTCCGGCGTTTTTTATTTCGGGAACAAAAAAATACAAGTATATTTGTAGCTGTTTATGCGCAATTAATGACTCGGTATGAATAAAGGTTTCCGCTACGCGATACTTACTACTATCGTACTTTTGTTGGCTTCCTGTTCTTCTACCAAATATGTGCCGGACGGCTCGTATTTGCTGGATGAAGTGCGCATACATACTGATAATAAGGAAGTAAAACCATCCAATCTCTCCATGTACATCCGCCAGAATCCCAATGCGAAGTGGTTCAGCCTGATAAAGACCCAGTTGTATGTCTACAACTGGTCCGGACGGGACTCTACACGCTGGATAAACCGTACATTGAGGAAATTAGGTGATGCCCCGGTCATATACAGTGAGGAGGAAACCAACCGGACCAGGGAAGAAATCACTAAGGCTGTGCAGAATATGGGCTATATGGGCGCCCTGGTGGAACCGGTACGCCAAGTCAAGAAGAAAAAGATGAAGTTGGTCTATAAAGTGACAACCGGCAAGCCCTATAAAGTTCGTACCTTGAAATATGATATCCAGGACAGTAAAATAAAGGAATACATGCGGCAGGATTCCGCAGTAACCTTATTATCCGAAGGCATGTATTTTGATGTCAATGTACTGGATGCAGAACGCCAGCGCATCACAAACAAACTGCTTCAGAATGGATATTACAAGTTCAATAAAGAGTACATATCCTATACTGCGGATACTGTCCGTAATTCTTATCTGGTAGATTTGACACTGCATTTGGCTCCATACAGACAGCATAACGAGGATACGCCGCAAAATCACCGGCAATACACTATCAATAAAGTGAGTTTCATTACCGATTATAATGTGTTGCAGGCATCCACCCAGAACAGCATCGAGGTGAATGATTCATTGCATTACAAAGGCTTTCCCATCTACTACAAAGACAAGCTTTATCTGCGCCCCAAAGTGCTGACCAACAATCTGCGCATCACTCCGGGAACTCTCTATAACGAGCAGAACGTGCAGCGTACCTACTCCAACTACGGACGCCTGCAAGCCCTGAAATATACCAATATCCGTTTTTTTGAAGTGCAACAGAGTGACAGTGCAAAGCTCAACGCCTATGTGATGCTGACCAGAGGCAAGCATCAGTCCGTATCTTTTGAGGTGGAAGGCACAAACTCTGCCGGCGATTTGGGAGCTGCCGCTTCGGTGGCTTTTCAGCACCGCAACATGTTCAAAGGTTCCGAAACATTCATGTTCAAGCTACGTGGGGCATACGAGGCTGTGTCCGGTTTGCAGAGCTCCTTGAATCAAGACTACATAGAATTAGGTGCGGAAGCAACCATCAACTTCCCACGGTTTATGTTTCCCTTTGTATCCAGCGATTTCAAGCGGAGGATAAGGGCTACTACAGAATTCGGATTGCAATATAACTACCAGATGAGACCCGAATTCACGCGCATTGTAGCATCTGCCGGATGGAGCTACAAATGGGGGGTACAACAACAGCGTTCGCAGCATCGCATTGATTTGCTGGACATCAACTATCTGTATATGCCCAGCATAGACCAGACATTCAAAGAGGATTATCTGGAGAAAGACGAGAACTACATCCTCAAATACAATTATGAAGACCGCTTTATTGTCCGCACCGGCTATAGCTATATCTACAACAGTGCCGGAAGAGCATTGATGAATAACTCCGGTATCGGAAATTCCTATACCATCCGCCTCAATTTTGAATCGGCGGGTAACTTGTTGTATGCTGTGGCAAAGCTCGGAGGAATGAAGAAGAATGCATCGGGGGAATACACTTTGTTGAACATTCCTTTTGCCCAATACCTGAAAGGCGATTTTGACTTTGCCAAGAATCTGGTCATTGACAACCGCAATTCATTGGCATTTCATTTTGGTGCCGGTATTGCCATTCCATACGGCAATGCAACAATGCTTCCATTTGAGAAGCGCTACTTCTCCGGCGGCGCCAACAGTGTGCGCGGATGGTCTGTACGTGATTTGGGGCCCGGTTCTTTCCCCGGCGATAATAACTTCATGAACCAGTCGGGAGACATCAAGCTGGATGCCAGCATTGAATACCGCACACGGTTGTTCTGGAAATTCAGAGGAGCCCTCTTTGTAGATGCCGGGAATATCTGGACAATACGGAATTATAAAGACCAGCCGGGAGGTCAGTTTGAATTTGACAAGTTCTATAAACAGATTGCCGTGGCATATGGTTTAGGATTGCGTCTTGACTTGGATTTCTTTGTATTGCGTTTCGACGGGGGTATGAAGGCCGTCAATCCGGCGTATGAGAAGAAAAAAGACCGTTATCCCATTATCCATCCTAAATTCAGCCGCGATTTTGCCTTCCACTTTGCTGTGGGATATCCGTTCTAATGGGAAGTGGAAAGGTGAAAATGGTTATTGGGCATCTATGCACCCAGCCATTTTCAACTTTCACCTTTCCATTTTCAACTTTTAATTAAAAGCGTAATAGTTGTCAATCATCGTCGCTTGACGTGCTGCTGCCACACCTTGGGCATCCAGCGTCACTGTCATTTCCTCACCGTTCGGAAGGGTCATTTGTGCAGTGCCGTCATTGTTCATTTGCAGCAATTCTGTGCTGACACCATCGGCAACAACATTCCAAGTATTCAACTCTTTGTTGTAAATGAGTTCCATAGAAGCAGTCTCACCTTCTTTGGTGATAGAATAGCCGTTTTCAAGTGTCTCTACCAGGTAGTCACCGTTTTCGCCTTTCACTTTCTTTACATCACCAATGCTGGCCATAGGGTTTGAACCACTCCAGAATTCGATGGAGTTGATGACCAATGCATCGGCCAGATAGCAAACGCCATATACCGGGATAATATTGAATGCCAGATAAACCAATTCGTTTACAAACTTGGTACCAATACCTTGATTCCAGCTGACCAGTTTACTATGCAGTCCAAAAGAACCGATACAAGAACTGAAAAGAAACGAGCCGCAAATCATTACGGTCGCAGCCATCTTCAAATTGAACTTTTTCATAATCACTCTTTTTTATTTTACTGTGTTTAATTAGCTTTATAGCTCATCGAGTTATTTTAAGCATCCGCAAATATAGGATTTTTTACGAAAATACATCCTATTTGAGCTTAAAATCTGTTTTCAGTAAAACGGAAGTGTCTATTTACGAGCCTTTTGGAAAAGAGCTTTTCTTATCCAGCGGTCAACGGCAAACTTGCCCGGACCTATGATATACATCAATATGAACACTACCAGATATACAAAAGCCAACTCTTTCGTGGCAAACGGGTCATTGCCATGAATTACAAAAAAGGCAACAGCCATTGTAAACACCATTGGTATCATAGCCAAACGATAGAGAAAACCTATAATGAATGCCATGGAACATGCCAATTCACCAAAGATAGCCAGTCCTAAAGACAGCGGACTGCCTACACCCAGCGGGTCAGGGAAAACAGCCGACAGCTCTTGAAAGTTAGTCCACTTCTGGATGCCGTGGTTCATTAATAATATACCGAATACAATTCTTGCAATCAATAGTATAGCAGATGTTGCCGTTCCGTCCGGTTTGACAGGAAATAAAAGTCGTTTTAACATATTCATTCGTTTTTAAGTTCGTATATGAACTATAACAAATATTACTCAATAAAAGTTTACTCCCGCTTCAAGGGTTTGATGATAATCCGTAAAGACGGGTCATAGGTAAAGTAACTCCACATCCAGTCTACGAAGATGAAAAGACGGTTCTTTACACCCACAATACTCATCAAATGGATGAATAGCCACACAGCCCATGCCGGAAAACCGCCAAAACGCAGTTTCCTAAGCTCGACTACGGCATGATTGCGGCCAATGGTCGCCATGGAGCCTTTGTTTTGATATATAAACGGCTGCAACGGCAGGCCTGTTTCTGCACGCTGCAAGTTCCTTATCAAGTTGCGGGCCTGCTGGATGGCTGGTTGCACCACTTGCGGGTGTCCTTTGGGATACTCCTCAGAAATCATAAGGGCCGTATCCCCGATAGCGAAAATATTGGGATATTGAGAAAGACGGTTATAAGTGTCCACCTTCAAGCGGTTTCCCGGTCCATAGGCATCGGCAGGCAATCCTTGAAGGCTGTTTGCCTTGACACCGGCCACCCAGAATACATTTTTGGTATCGATGGCAGTCCCGTCATTCAATGCCAATTGATAATTCTCGTATCCCATCACCCGTTGGTTCAATTTGATTTCCACATCACGCTTCTTCAGATAATCGGCCACTTCTTTGGAAGACTCTTCTGAAAAAGCAGACAAGAGCCGGGAAGAGCCATCCAACAAGATGATACGCATCTCATTGATATTCAAGTCCGGATAGTCTTGAGGAAGGACAAACTTCCTCATCTCGGCCAAAGCACCAGCCAACTCTATTCCCGTAGCTCCACCGCCTACAATGGCAAAGGTCATCAGACGCCTGCGCTCTTCTTTATTACCGGTGTTCTGGGCTTGTTCAAAACTATCCAATATCTGGTTTCGGTTGAACAAGGCTTCCGAAGTATTCTTTAGTGCCATGGTCTGTTTCTCCAGCCCGTCGTTTCCAAAATAATTTGTGTTGCAGCCGGTGGCAATGACCAAATAGTCGTATGCCAGCGTGCCGATGGAAGTCTCCAGCAGATTGTGTTCCGGGAAGACTTGCTGTGCTTCACAAATACGTATATGGAAATGCTCTCTTTTTTTGAAGATTTTTCGGTATGGGAATGATATGGCACTCGGTTCAATACCTGCTGTGGCCACTTGATAGAGTAACGGTTGGAAGATGTGATGGTTATTCTTATCCAGTAAAACTATCTGAAACTTGTTGCTTTTCAATTTTCGTGCCAGCTTTAATCCGCCAAAGCCGCCGCCTACGATTACTAGTCGTTTCTGTCCCTCTTTATCGGGAATGTCCATTGCTGTTTTCATAATTCAATATCATGTTGTTCTTTGTAATATTAAAATAACAGTATAAATCGAGGAAAGTTCTATAAATGATGTAGTTAAAAAGAGTGAACCCCACATGCAATGTAGAAATGAACATTAAAAGAGAAAAATTGGAAACAAAAAGAACAGTAACATTGTTGTAATGAAGAACATAAAAACTAACTTTGCCACGGAAGTTTTCTACAAGTAAATGGACACTAAATTGACAAAATGGATATTACCAATATTGATGCTGATTACAGAAACGGCTGTTCATGCACAAACACACCTTGCAGAAGCAAAAAACTCTGTGGACTCAATTTCTACGTATCCGATAGACTCGCTTCCCAAGAAACGCAGTTTTTTCGGAAAAATTTTGAATTACTTCAACGATGCCAACAAAGAAAAGAAAAACAAGAAATTTGATTTCAGCATTATAGGCGGGCCTCATTATTCCAGTGACACCAAATTTGGAATCGGACTGGTGGCGGCAGGACTCTACCGTACCGACCGGAACGATAGTATTCTCCCTCCGTCCAATGTCTCTCTGTATGGGGATGTCTCCACAGTGGGATTCTATTTGCTGGGAGTACGTGGAAACCATCTGTTTCCCCAAGACAAATACCGGTTGAACTACAATCTGTATTTCTATTCTTTCCCAAGCCTTTACTGGGGACAAGGATATGACAATGGAGCCAATGATGACAATGAGAGTGAATACGATCGCTTTCAGGCGCAGGTTAAGGTGGACTTCATGTTCCGGATGGCACGTAACTTTTATATCGGTCCGATGACAGCATTTGATTACGTGTATGGACATGACTTTGAAAAACCGGAATTATGGAAAGGAATGAAAGCGCGTAGCACCAACGTGAGCTTGGGGTTTTCCTTGTTGTATGATTCACGCGATTTTCTGACAAATGCCTATAAAGGATATTACCTACGGATAGACCAGCGCTTCAGTCCGGCCTTTTTGGGAAATAAATATGCATTCAGCAATACGGAACTGACGACCAGCTATTACCAGTCCGTGTGGAAGGGTGGGGTGTTGGCAGGCCAGTTCCATACTCTGCTGAACTACGGAAATCCGCCCTGGGGACTGATGGCAACATTGGGAAGTTCCTATTCTATGCGTGGCTATTATGAGGGGCGCTACCGTGACAAGTGTGCAATGGATGCCCAGCTGGAACTACGCCAACATGTATGGAAGCGAAATGGAGTTGCCGTATGGGTAGGGGCGGGAACCATATTCCCGAATTTCTCGGAATTGGAGGCCAGGCATATTCTTCCTAATTATGGTTTCGGCTACCGCTGGGAGTTCAAAAAGAGAGTAAACGTACGTTTGGATTTAGGTTTTGGCAAACACCAGACCGGATTTATATTCAATATCAATGAAGCTTTTTAGAGACATAAAAAAATGGTTCGACAATCAGGAACATTTGTTCTATCTGTTTCTGGTCATTCTGATAGTGCCCAATGTAGTGCTATGCTTTACAGAACCCATATCATGGACGGCAAAGATATGTAATATCCTGCTACCCCTTTCTATATATTATGCTGTAATGGCTTGGTCGAGAAACTGTGGCAGGACATTCTGGCTGCTATTTCCGTTCATCTTCTTCGGAGCCTTCCAGCTTGTATTGCTGTATCTTTTCGGTCAGTCCATTATCGCAGTGGATATGTTTCTGAATCTGGTGACAACCAATTCGAGCGAGGCGCTGGAACTGCTGGACAATCTGATACCTGCCATCGTTATTGTGGTAGTGCTCTATATACCTGCATTAATTCTGGCAACCATATCCATTGTACACAAACGCAGACTGTCCGAAGCATTCATCCGGCAAGCTCGCCGTCGCACTCTGTATGTGTTGTCTGCCGGAATATTATCCTTAGGCACTGCTTATTTGACAGATAACCGGTATGAGCCGAAATCCGAACTGTATCCTGCCAACGTATGCTACAACATAGCACTTGCTTTTCAACGGACGGCCCAGACGCGGAATTATCACAAGACCTCTAAAGATTTTACCTTTCATGCTAGAAGTACTCATCAGGCTGATGAAAGGGAAGTATATGTAATGGTGGTGGGAGAAACCTCACGGGCATGCAACTGGGCTTTGTACGGCTACGAACGGGAGACTAACCCGGGACTGTCGGGCATTGGCGGACTGACAGCTTTCAGCCATGTGCTGACAGAATCAAACACTACCCACAAGAGTGTTCCGATGTTGCTGTCGCCGGTCAGTGCTTCCAGTTTTGATTCCATCTATTATCAGAAAGGGATTATCACAGCATTCAAGGAAGCCGGTTACCAGACCGCCTTTTTCTCGAACCAGCGTTATAACCACTCATTTATAGACTTCTTCGGCAAAGAAGCCGACACGTATGATTTCATTAAAGAAGATGTGGGGGATTCCAATTACAACCCCTCTGATAACGAACTGTTGAAACTGGTAGCAAAAGAACTGGGCAAAGGAGTTTCCAGGCAATTTATAGTTCTCCACACTTACGGTTCTCATTTCAATTATAAAGAGCGCTATCCGGCAGAGCAGGCTTTCTTCCTGCCGGACATGCCCGTTGATGCGGAAGTGAAATACAAAGACAACCTGATTAATGCCTATGACAATTCTATCCGCTACACGGATAATTTTCTGGTTCGTCTGATAGATATGCTTCAAGAACAACATGTCAATTCTGCCCTGATATACACTTCAGACCATGGAGAAGATATTTTCGATGACAACCGGCATCTCTTTCTGCATGCCTCACCGGTACCTTCCTATTATCAGATACATGTGCCATTCTTTATTTGGATGTCCGACAACTACCGGCAGAGATACCCATCGTTATTGGAGGCCGCACAAGCCAATAGGCAGAAGAATGTATCTTCCAGTGCCTCATTCTTCCAGACAATGCTGGAAATAGGTGGAGTGGAGACCCCATACCGGAATGACTCTTTATCTGTCACCAGCGCTCTGTTTATCGAAAGACCCAGAGTCTATCTGAACGACCACAATGAAGCCCGCACACTGGATGATGTCGGTATGCTCAAGGAAGACTTCAAGATGCTGGAAGAGAAAGGCATCAGGTAATCAGGGAAAGAGAGCAGGCTGTTGCTATTTTGCCCTGATTCTTGATATAAAATTCTGAATCACCGGATACATCTCCTCTACCGTATTCAGCTCCATGCAAGCCGTCTCCAACGGGCACCAGCCGGTCTTGTCACGGTTAATGATATGGGGAACCTCTTGGGCAAAAGTCGTTTCAATTCCTGCTTCGCACAGCAATGCCAGCGCAGGAGTGCTGATTATATCGGCATAGACCGTTTTAAAGCCTCCCAGTACCATCAAAGCAGCGGCACCTTTCCCTATAACCTTATCGGCAATGGCAGCCCCCTTCATAAATGCAGAATCTGCCTGGTACAAATCATACAAATCCGCTACTCCCCGTTGGGTGAAAGTACGGACTTCCTCCCGGTTCTTCATAACACAAGAGTATCCTCCCTTGTGCAGTATGTCAATGATACTCTCCATTTTATAAAGTCTCTTGTTTCAACTGTTCTACAAATTTGTCAATACGATGCAGTTCTTTGGGAATATCAATCGTTTGCGGGCAATGCGGAGAACACTGGTTGCACCCGGTACAATGGTCGGCCTGCCTCAGTTTGGGTACACTTCGGTCATATCCTACGAGAAAAGCACGGCGTGCTTTCCGATAATTCTCATCCTGGCTGCTTTCCGGCACATTTCCTTCATTGACACATTTATTGTAATGTATCAAGATGGCAGGAATGTCAATTCCATACGGGCAAGGCATGCAGTACTTGCAGTCGTTGCAAGGTATGGTGGGGTACTCCATCATCAAATCTGCCGTATCATACAGATACTGAGTTTCCTCTTCTGTGAGTGGTACCAATGGAGAGTAAGTACGGATGTTATCCTGCAAATGTTCCATATAAGTCATGCCGCTCAGCACTGTCAGTACATCCTGGGGAGAACCGGCATAACGGAATGCCCAAGACGCCACACTGCGTTCGGGTTCGCGCTGCTTCAGCCGTGCCACAATATGGTCGGGGACATTGGAGAGCCGCCCACCCAGCAGAGGCTCCATAATGACAGCAGGAATCTTACGCTTGGCCAGCTCGTCATACAGATACTCTGCCTTGAAGTTGCTGCCCGAAGCATGTTTCCAGTCCACATAATTCAACTGTATTTGTACAAAGTCCCAATGAACTTCACCACGGTCATGCATCTGCAAGGCATAGTCATAGACTTCGATATCTCCGTGGAACGACCATCCCAAACGGCGGATGCGTCCTGCTTCACGCTCCTTGACAAGAAAATCAATCATACCGTTGTCTATGTAGCGTTTGCGGAATTGCTCCATGCCACCGCCACCAATCATGTGTAGCAAATAGTAGTCTATATAGTCCACCTGCATATCCTCGAACGACTTACGGTACATGGCGATGGAACCCTCGCGAGTCCAGGTATCAGGATGAAAATTGGATAGTTTGGTGGCAAGATAGAACGATTCGCGTGGATGGCGTTTCAGAGCTATTCCCGTAGACTTCTCACTCCATCCTTGTACATACATCGGAGACGTATCGAAATAATTCACGCCATGGGCAATGGCATAATCCACCAGTTCGTTTACAGCATCCTGGTCTATCATTTCCCCTTTTCCATCCGGAGCAGGAACGGTAGGCCAGCGCATACAGCCATATCCTAAAATAGAAACTTTGTCACTCCCCAAACCAGGAAAACTACGATAGGTCATTTTATCCGTCGGAATGGGGCCCAATACTTTACTGCCTTCACTGCTTCCTTCCTTAGAACCACATCCATAGAGGGCAGCAGTAGATGTGGCGGCTGTAATTCCCACTATCTTCAAGAAATCACGACGGTTCATATTGTTTTTATGATGTTCTTCCATACTTATAGAAATTCTACTTTGTTATATAATTCGATGTCTTTCATGTCCTTCCACATAGATGGCACTGAACGGACGGGCCGGACAAAGATTCTCACATGCCCCGCAGCCGATACAACGCTCCACATTGATTACCGGAATCTTTGGAGAATCCTTGTCTTCAGGTATACTCGGCACCATTTGTATGGCTCCCGTCGGACAATGGCGTGCACAGTTGCCACACTGCACACCATCCGTCAGTGGTATGCAATTTTTCTTTACCCACACGGCATGCCCTATCTGAACGGATGATTTATCAGCTTTGGTTATCGGACGGATAGCCCCTGCAGGACATACCTCCGAACATTTTGTACATTCCGGTCTACAATAGCCGCGTTCGTATGACATTTCCGGTTGCATCAATTTCCTTAAGTCTGCAGAAGGACGAAGAACCTGATTGGGACATGCCGACACACAGAGCTGGCAGGCCGTGCAGTGTTGCGCCATATTGCGGGCACTCAATGAGCCGGGAGGAGTGAGGGGAGTGCTTCGCTCAGGAATCTTCTTATCTTCAATGGCTGCCAGTCCTCCGTCTACTTTCTTTTCCTGCGCTTTTAAAACAGAAGTGGCTGCAACCAGAGCCGTTGCTGTGAAAAAACTGCGGCGGGTTTCGTTTATCTGTTCCGAATCTGCCTTGCCCGCAGCAGGTTTACCGAAAGGATGATACTTGTAGGAAATGGCTCCATGCTTGCACTTCTCAATGCAGTTCATGCAAACCACACACCGGCTTGCATCAATCTGATGCTCCTTAAAGTTGATGCAGGCTGCCTTGCAGTTGCGTGAACAAAGACTGCATTGGTTGCACTTTTCCGAATCTATTGTGATGCGGAAAAGCGAATAACGTGAAAGGAAGCCCAAGACCGTTCCTACCGGGCAAATCGTATTACAATAGGTTCGTCCGTTGCGTCCGGCCAGAACAACAAGCACAGCCAAAGTAGCGGCAGCAATAATAAAAGTCGGCAGGCTCTTCAACCATACATCCGTTTCATAAAAGGCATAACTGTCTGCCCGTTCAGCCAGATAAGCAAGCAGATTGTTGCCCCATTGCCATATAGGTTGAAAAAGATTATTGGCAATACGTCCGTATGCACTATAGGGTGCAAGTAGAGCAGCCAATGAACCAATTCCGGCAATCAAAGCAATGATAAACACACCCAATACGCCATAGCGCAGCCAAGATAAGGCCGGAGAATAAGAGTAAGGAAGCTTCCTGCGTTTTTTAGGTTGCCGGCCCAGCCATGCCAGTATATCCTGAAATACCCCTAAGGGGCAAATCACAGAACAATAGATACGCCCGCATACCAAAGTGAGAATTACAAGAAACAATATCACTCCCACATTTAGCGCCAATACAGCCGGCAAAAACTGGATTTTGGTCAACCAGCCGAACCACCCATGCAACGTTCCCGTAAAATCAAGGAACAGCAAGGTGATGAGTGCAAAACAAATCATTGCAAAAGTCAGTCTAATCTTCCGTAACATGATAATCCTTTATTTTGAGTTCCTAAACATTCTATATCAGCGATATGAGTACAAAACAACTGCCGAAATAGTGAAATTTTCTTTATGCAAAAATAAAGAAAAAAAGAAAGATATCATCATTCAATGGAATTAAAAACGAAAGAAATAAACGGTGCAGAATGCCTTTACTATAATCCAAGCGGTCTACAGAAAGAATCAACTTATGATTTCCGAAAAATTTCCGTGTACGGTCTATCGCCCGCCGTACTTCCGGTCTGGAAGAAGCATTGTGATACAGTCCGTAGTTGATTCCCATAGGAAGAGCATCGGTCTCAACTACTCTATTCCCGAGTTGTGCTTCGTCCAGTTTAAAGTCAATACGCAGTACCCGTTTGACAGCACTGATAAAATGCCGCATATAGTCATAAGTATGGAAAGCTATAAAGTCAGCATCCAATAATCCTTTCAGGATTTCTGCACGTTCCGGTAATATCCGGAAAAGTTCATAGGAAGGGAAAGGGATATGATGGAAATATCCGATATTCAAATTCGGGTAAACCTTCCGAAGCATTCCGGGAAGCAGCATTGGCTGATAGTCTTGAATCCACACCTTGTCACCTGGATGTATCACGCGGCAAATGGCATCGCAGAACAACTGGTTCACTTCCTGATACGATTGCCAGAAAGAGTTCCGATATAGCGTATAAACAAAAAAGTAGTGACATAATGGCCAAATAGTACTATTACTATAGCCTTCATAATAATTCTTTATCTGTGTTTCGGACAAGAATACTGGGTGAAAATTTATTCCTTCCAATCTAGAAGTGATTTCCTTTTTACTTTCTTCGTTGTCAACGCATATTCCAGGCCATCCAATCCAATGTTTTTCGTAGGAAATCTGAAGTGAGTCCAAACCGGTAGCCAGTCCACCTTCACTTCATGAAAACACGAACGTTTCATCCTCTTTGGTAACCTTAACGGGTAATCTGTTTGATATAATATAAGGCACTTATATACAAAGTGACACTTGTCTAAAACTGATAACTAAAAGTAATAACTAATAAAAATAACGATTATGAAAGAAAATGAAGTATCATATAGAATTCTTTATATTGATGGAGAAAGAATTATATCAGAAGAATCAGTAATAGGAAGCAATTCAATCTTAGAACAATTAGAAAGTATAATTGCAAAAATTGAACTATCCAAACCAACGGGTCAACTGCAAAGCATTACTGATATTCCCAATAATACTGGTAATAGTTTCAATATTTTTAGGAAACTTAGATTTCAAAGAATCAAGTTCAAGCAAAAGCTTTTCAAAATTCTTTTTTATAAGCTCCTCTTGGGCTACAAACCCTCCTCGGAGAGCCATATCGCTTGCTTCTACGTTGAGAGAAATTATAACATCTCCCCCAATAGTATAATTTGTAGCACTTATAAGATTTAAACGATTAAAATAGTCTAAAATAGCTCTTATTGTATCACTGGAGCAATTTAGCTCATTGGCTAATTGTATAATGTTAAAAGTATAAGTTACATCATTATGACTAAGCAGATTGTTCAATACTTTATCTTTTAATTCGGGAGTTATCATAGTTTATATGTGTTTTGATTTTACAAAAGTATGATTAAAACTTCTAAACTCCAAATGATATAGTTGTTAAAAGATAATGTTTAAAAGCATGAGTGTTCTTTTACATATTGATTGGTCTTATGAAGCGAAATGCAGATGTTAATAAGTATTGCTTCATTCTCTTGGATAGTTACGAACTTATTGATTGTATTGTACTTTATTTAATAGTATGACTATGAAAAAGACAGATAAACAATTAATATTCTCTAAGTTATTTCCTGACGAGGAGAGTTGCATTAGATACTATGAGGACAAAAGATGGGGTGGAAATCCGGTTTCTCCGTTTGACCCTTCATCTAAAGTTTACAAGTGTCGCAATGGGAAGTATAAATGCAAGAATACTGGTAGATACTTTGACGTGAAAACGGGAACTAAATTTGCTAACACAAAGTTACCACTACGATATTGGTTCTATGCAATGTTCTTGTTTCTATCGCACAAACGTGGCGTTTCTTCTTGTCAGTTAGCGAGAGATTTGGATATTACTCAGAAATCAGCATGGAAAATGCTTCAAAAGATTAGGGAAACAATGGGAGTTGAAAATGAACATAAATTGAAAGGAGAAGTTGAGATTGACGAAACCTTTGTTGGGGGCAAGAATAAGAATCGGCATAAGGATAAGAAAGTTGAGAAATGTCAAGGTCGTTCTTTCAAGGATAAAGTTCCGGTATTTGGAATGCTGGAAAGAAACGGTCATTTAGTAGCAAAGGTAGTGCCCGATACCAAAGTAAGGACACTACTCCCTCTGATAAAAGGATATGTTAAATCTGGCAGCGTTATATATACTGACGGCTGGGACTATGGAGGAATAACCAGTGATTACATTCAAAGGTCAGTAGACCATGAGAAACATTACTATGGCTCTACCTACACAACAGATAAGGGAGAAGTCATACAAGTAAGTACAAATGGCATTGAAAATGCTTGGTCGCACTTCAAAAGAATGATAATCGGAACATATTACTCAGTTAGTAAAAAGCACCTCCAGCGATATATTGACGAATATGTTTTCAGATTTAATACCCGAAACATTAGTGATATTGAGAGATTTAATTACTTTTGTCTAACATTTATAAACTATCATGGCTAAAAAGAAAAAAGAAAAGGAAACAATTAAGGAGGCAGAAGTCACAGCCTCAGAGAAGGAGTTTAATACACTCCTTATGAAAATGAGCGTACCTCAAAAAGACGATAAAAAAGAGCATGATAAAGATATGAGATATTTGGAAAGTTCCAAATAAAGGAGTAATTTTGTATTGCATTAATTAAGTAGTTAATGCTTCTTATGAAATTATAGCTCAATCGCCTTCTGAATCACCACCTCGGAATATAACGAGCTATGAACCAATACATATTGGGTGAGTTGTACCTATTTAGGCGCAGACTTCCCCATAATGTATTGTGGTTTGTGGTGAACCAAGAAGGCGTATGGCAATAGTCTGCGCTTTTCATACTCTTACGTTAGGTTATTGCCCAATGATATGAAGTTGAGTATTAACCAATAAGAATAAGAGAATGGAGGAAAACACATTAGTATTTATTGTGATGATTACAATAATTGTAGTTGTTATAAGTATCGTTCAAGGATGGGGTCAAAATCAAAATGTAATAGATGAACATGAGTTATTTAAAAAACAGTTTGAAAGTGAATATGGCTCTCCTTCGCTTGAAATACGTAACACATGGCGTCCAAACACCAAAGACACCATACTGGTTTTCTCTAATTCGGAGAAGATAGTAATCAATGAATGTGTACACGCATTTTCTGATATTATAGACTTTTCTGTCAATGAGAAAAAATCTTATAAATCCAGTACATCAACTGGTAGTATAATCGGTCGTGGGATAGTCGGTGGTGTCCTTCTTGGCGGTGTAGGAGCATTAGCAGGAGCGACTACAGCAAAAAAGAATACTATAGAAAAAGTGGACGGTTATACCATTCGTATAACAATGCGAGGATTTGATAAGCCAGATATTAAAATTCATACCATGTTTGAAGATTATATGGAAGAAGTCACAAGCGTTTTGAAGAAAGTCATTGACTACAACGAAAAAAAGTATAATATATGATTTACATAATAGTCTAATTATAAACATAAGTTATACCCACCCGGCTTAGGGTCGGGTGGTATATAACTGCCTAATATAAAATTTCATGTATGAGTTAACACAAGAAATATGCCAACTCATACAATATTTTATTTATTGCTTATAATCAGGATTTTAGAAAAAGATAAAGAGAAAAACAAACATTCAAAAAATGAAAAAGAATGTTCCATTTCGATATGGTCCTACTATTACCAATTATCACTGGAAATGTCTTTCTTCACCAATGCTTCAATTCTTTGCTTATAGCAATTTATCCCTTCTGCTATATTTTTACTAGCTTCCGAGGTCCCCATTCCATAGACTATAAGAGGAGTTTGCCATACCATTCCGGCATGTACAGCACTTGCTTGATAAGGTCTTAACAACTCATCCACCGTAAAACGATTTCTTCCTCCGCTTCTATAAGCATCATGTTCAGAGCCGGCAGTAGTGACCACCATCAATGTCTTACCAGCCACAGCAGGAGTTTTTGCCAGATAAGTAAATACTTCATCCAACCATCTCTTCAATAAAGAAGGAGCCGACATCCAATAGAACGGAAACTGAAATACAAGCGCAGATGCATGCGATATGATAGTGCTCCATATCTCTGCATTAAAAGCATCTTCCACACGCATCTCATATAAATTGTATATGGCCACCTCTCCCATGTCACTAATAGCATCCATCAATGCCTTGTTAGCTCGCGACTCTTTTATATTGGGATGTGTCAGAAGAACCACTACTTGCTTTGAATCTTTATCCATATTGTTTTTCTTTTAGTTTAAAATCATTGATGTGTGTACAAATATACAAAATATAGATATACGAGTAGGAGGAAATAAAAGTTTTCTTCCTACTTTCATTTTCTGACATATATTTTCGAATGTGACGGAAGAGGCGGCAAGCGGGTGAGGGCAAAGGCATAAAAACAAACTTCTGAAGAATTTATTATGCGGACTAACGAAAAATAATGTATCATCCTCATATATATATTTACTAGTGATTCCGTATGAGGAGCTTATACCCATCAAAGCATGTTCTTGTTAAGACAAATTAAAAAAGGAACAACAGTCGTTGTTCCTTTTTTAAGTACACCCTCAGGGATTCGAACCCTGGACCCACTGATTAAGAGTCAGTTGCTCTACCAACTGAGCTAAGAGTGCATTCCTTATTTCTTGTTTGCGGGTGCAAAAGTAGTCCTTTTATTTTATTCGTGCAAACAAAACGGGGTGTTTTTTGCGATGGAATGGGATTTTTTATTCAAACTCGTATAAATCAGAAGGAGTAGTACGCTTCAAAGCACACAACTGTACATCCTTTCCTACGATAATTCCTTTTTCCCTTAATTTCCATTCCACTGTTTTATATGCCAATTCAGGATGATTGTTGTCCTTGCTCAAATGACAAAGCCAAATATACTGTAAATGTTCCGTCATATTTTCCGAAAGAAATTCAGCAGTAGCAATATTACTCATGTGTCCGGTGTGGCTGGTAATCCGTTCTTTCAGGTATTGGGGGTAGGTACCCATGCGTAACATTTCCTCATCGTAGTTGGCTTCCAATATCAGATAATTGGCCTTTCTGATATATTCTGCGGCCGTAGGAGTAATTTCACCAAGGTCTGTAAGAAAAGCAAACACTTTTCCGTCTATCTCAATGCAATAGCCCACATTGTCCGTGCCATCATGAGGTACCTCGAAAGATTCGATATGAAAATCTTCCAACTGCATGGGTTGCTGCTTTTCCAGGTAACGGACAGACGAATATAACTTTTCTGTCATGCAATAGCTCCGGTTGATGCCCTCATGAATCCGGGCGGTTGTATAAATAGGAATATTCAGTTTTTCACCCAATCCGCCTACTGCTTTGATATGGTCCGCATGATCATGCGTAACAAATACCGCACGTATCATTTCCATGCTGATACCTGCTTCTTTCAGTCCTTTTTTTATCGTCCGTACTGCAATGCCGGCGTCGATGAGTATTCCATATTTTTCTGTGCCTATATAATAACAGTTGCCGCTGCTTCCACTGGCAAGGCTTATAAATTTTACTTTCATCCTAATCTCCTTAATTACAAAAAAGCCGTCGCTTTTAAAAAAAGTGACGGCAAATATACAAAAAGTATGCAATATATAAACCTTATGCCTTCTTCTTTTTGTCGATGAATTCGGTAGTTTTGGCAAAAACGAATAATGCTATTGCCGCAACCAATCCTATAACAGCGAAATAATACCAGATATAATGTGCATTGACACTAGCTGCTTCCCACGCTTCGCGGGTTTCAAACAAGACTGGATCAGGACAATATTTTGTCAGAAGCACCCCCGCAATACCGAATCCGAAAATAGAAGAGAGGAATGAATGAAGATGACTGAAACCGAGGTACATACCTTCTTCGCCCTTGGGGGCCTGCAAAGAGAAGTATTCCAGATAACGCGGTGAGATAAAACATTCTGCCAAAGCTTGCACAACAATACCAAACACCATCATCAAAGTAATATTGCTCATGCCGGAAATAATATCGTTGCCCAGCAAATTACCGCATGCCATCAGCAATGCCGATACCGGAATAAGAAACATGCCTATATTCATAGAAGTAATAGCTGTGCGCTTTGCCATCCACCGGGTGATAAAACTTACGCAGCAAACCACTACAAACGGGTTTACATTGGCTATCCACCCCGGTTTGGCTGTTTCACCCGCCATACGGATGACATATTTGGGCATAGTTGCATAGAGCTGTTGCTGCACCATCCAAAAGCCGGTTACGATGAGGATAAGAATCAACAAACGCCAATTAGTGATAATACGCAGAAAACCTTGCCCAATTTCACGCATGCTTTTCCCTTCACCTGCTGTATGTGCCGATTTATACAATAAGATGACAGCCAATAATGCCAGCACCGTCATGGCAGCCGAGAAGTAATTGATATAAATATAAGCTTGCTCACCGATAACATTCCGTAGAGGGTCGACCACCGTTTTTCCGGTAAAAGCTCCTATATTCACCATCATATAGAAGATGGAATAGCCGCGAGCACGGGTAGCCTCTGTTGTTTCCTTAGCCACCGATCCCGATATGATAGACTTGATGAACGAACCTCCTACCATGATAACAAACAATACGGGGACAATCATCCAGCGGTCATTACTATCCGGCAATCCTGAAAAACGGGTTGTCTCGCCATACTCCACCAGACCGGCTGTTTCCAGTAGGGTGGGAAGCAATCCCAAGCCCAAATACCCGATGGAAAGCAGTGAGAAAGCAATAATCATCGACTTTCGGAAACCTATCTTATCGGCATATGCGCCCGTAAAGATAGGCAACAAATAGAGCCCTCCCGAAAACAGACCGGAAATCATGCTTGACTCAAAATCATTGAAACCTAAAATATTGGAAAGATAAATGGTAAGAACAATAAATACAGCATAATATGCCATGCGTTCGAACAGTTCTACTGTACTGCTTACCCAAAAAGCTCTGCTGAAGCCTTTGGAAGCGGGTTGGGGTGATGTCATCATCCTTTTGTACGATTAAAATTTATGTATTAAATGAAAAAATAAATGCAAAAATAGGAAATTAATATCGTGTTTGCAAGATATTAATTTTCTGCAAACACAATATTAATAAGTTGCAGACAAGATATTAACTTCCCATTTATCACTATTTATCTTTTCATTTATATAGAATACTCCGTATCTTTGGACGCTTTTATAAAACGACCATTCATGAAAGATAAAATCGAATTTATAGCTTTTGACGCTGATGACACACTGTGGGAAAGCGAACTTTATATTCAGGAGTTCGAGCACAAATTCTGTAACCTTTTAAGGCAATATCTGCCTGCTTCATCCATATCACAAAGGTTTTTTGAAACAGAAATGAAGAATCTGCATATGTATGGCTATGGGCTGAAGAGCATAATGCTCAGTATGACTGAAACCATCTGCAAAGTGACAGACGGAAACGGGAATATGCATCTTATAGAAGAAGTAATAGGATGGGGACAAGAGCTTCTGCAGAAACCGGTTACACTACTGGAAGGCGTGAAGGAGACCATATCGTCACTTCATGGGAAATATAAATTGGTGTTGGCCACTAAGGGGGACTTGTTCGACCAGAAAAGAAAAATAGAAGCTTCCGGACTGCGAGAATATTTCCATCATATCGAAATTATGAGTGACAAGAAAATCGATGATTACCAGAGGCTGATTGATACATTGGGCTGTCCGCCTGAAAAACTCCTGATGATAGGTAATTCTGTAAAATCAGACATACTTCCGGTATTGGAACTTGGGGGATACGCTGCCCATGTACCATACCACGTGACTTGGGCATACGAGCAACATGAAGGGGAAATACGACATCCCAATTTTATACGATTGGATAGTATCAAAGGAATATTAGATAAGCTATAAGTTATGGGTGAAACTGCATAACTTATAGCTTACTATTGCTTTTTAGAATTGGAAGAAATTCTTAGCGTTATAATAGCTGATATCTTCAATCATCTGGTTTACGCGTTCCATCTCGGAAATAGGAATTTCACCATTTTCTACATCACGGCCTACAAGATTACACAATGTACGGCGGAAATATTCATGGCGCGGATAGGAGAGGAAGGAACGGGAATCGGTCAGCATACCAACAAATCGGCTCAATAAGCCCAGTACAGAAAGGGCATTCATCTGCTTTTCCATACCATCCTTCTGGTCAAGGAACCACCAACCGGAACCGAATTGAATCTTACCGGCAACCGTACCATCCTGGAAGTTACCCAGCATAGTAGCAATGACTTCGTTGGCGCATGGATTCAAATTATAAAGAATAGTCTTGGTCAGCTTACCATTGGAGTTTAAGCGGTCGAGAAATTTAGCCATAGCTTTTGCTGTAGTAAATTCGCCAATGGAATCAAAACCGGTATCAGGACCTAACAGTTTGAACATCTTACTATTGTTGTTGCGAATAGCACCATAATGGAACTGTTGTGTCCAACCTTTCTCCCAATCCATTTCGCCGAACACAACCAGCATGGCCGACTTGAATTTCAGAATTTCCTCCTTCGTCAATCCAGTACCGCCATATACCTTGTTAAAGATAGCCTTAACTTCCGCTCCTGTATAATCCTCGGCATAGAATTCTTCAATTCCGTGGTCAGACAGTTTACATCCTTGTTTCGCGAAAAAATCGTGACGCTTACGCAAGGCAGCAACCATATCGTCAAAGCAGGAAATAGCCACATCGCTCACTTCGGCCAACTTTTCTACATATGCGCGAAAATCGGCAGGAACTTCCACCGCCATTGCCTTATCCGGACGCCAAGTAGGCAACATCTTGATTTCAAAGCCGCTCTCACGTGTCTTGATATGGTATTCCAAGGAATCAATAGGATCATCTGTAGTACAAACCACTTCCACATGATAACGGCGCATCATGCCACGGGCGGAATATTCAGGCTGTTTCAGCTTCTCATTACATTCATCATAAATTTCACGGGCCGTATGAGGATTGAGAATTTTATCGATTCCAAAAGCGGTCTTCAATTCAAGGTGGGTCCAGTGATACAACGGATTACGGAAAGTATAAGGTACCGTTTCGGCCCACTTCTCAAACTTTTCCCAATCTGTAGTATCCTTACCGGTACAGAAACGTTCGTCCACACCATTGGTACGCATGGCACGCCACTTGTAGTGGTCACCTCCCAACCAAATCTCAGTCAGTGACTTAAATTGATAGTCTTCCGCCACCATTTGAGGAATCAAGTGACAATGATAGTCGATAATCGGCATTTTAGCCGCATGCTCGTGGTACAACTTCTGTGATGTTTCCGTTTGCAACAGAAAATTTCCGTCCATAAAGTTTTTCATCTTCTTGTGTTTTAAGTATCTAAAAATATTACTTTCTATTTATTACACCTATATAGTATTGATTGTAAAGCTAATAGGTCGTATAATTGTTTTTAGTTTTATTAACCGTTATCGAACACAAAAGTAGAAATTTTACTTGGAGAAACAAAATAATTCGTATCTTTGCGGCGAATATTTATAATATTTAAGCTTCAGACGTCTCACCTTTACTGCCTTAGGCAGCATACCTCAAGATGGAAAACAAGAACTATACCATTAAAGACATAGCACGCATGTCCGGCGTCTCTGCCGGCACTGTAGACCGCGTACTGCACAACCGCGGAGACGTATCCGTTTCCAGTAGGGAAAAAGTCCAGAAAGTACTCGACGAGATAGATTATCATCCCAATATGTTTGCCATCGGGCTGGCGGCTAAAAAGCACTATCATATTGTCTGCATTATACCTTATTATATAGAACATGATTATTGGTATGCTGTAGCAGCGGGAATTGACCGTGCCGCACAAGAATTACGGCCGTTCAATGTTGGAGTTAGCTATCTGTACTATCGGCATGCGGACAAATCCTCCTATAAAGAAGCATGTGCTGTGCTCCGGGAGGAAAATGCCGACGCCGTACTTGTTGCCCCGAATTTCCGAGAGGAGACCATAAAACTCACTGCTTATTTGGAGGAAGCGGATATTCCCTATGCATTCATAGACTTCAATATTGAACAGACGCATGCCTTGTGTTATATCGGACAAGATTCCAAAACCAGCGGATACATCGCTGCCAAGATTCTGATGCGTAGCTATGAAAAAGGGCAGGAGCTTGTGTTATTCCTGAACAATCAGAAAAACAATCCGGCAGAAATCCAGATGCAACGCCGCCTCGAGGGGTTCATGCAATACCTTTCCGAGGAACATAAGGATTTGATTATCCATGACATTGTGTTGCACAAGGAAGATACTGACGGCAACAGACGGATGTTGGATGCTTTTTTTAAAGAACATCCCCAAGCCGTACTGGGAGCTGTTTTTAATTCCCGTGTTTATCAGGTGGCAAATTATCTGCACGAAAAGGGGCAGAAGCTGGCAGGACTTGTGGGATATGACCTTTTACACAAAAATACAGAGTTCCTGAAAACCGGTGAAGTAACCTTTCTCATCGGTCAACGCCCAGGCCTGCAAGGCTATTGTGGCGTGAAGACTTTATGCAACCACGTGGTATTTAAAAGACCGGTCACTGCAGTGAAATACATGCCCATCGACATATTGATGAAGGAAAACATAGACTTTTACTTTGAGTTTGAATAATCAAAAAATTACATATCAACCATTTAAATCATTTTTTAAATGAAAGCATTAAACAAAGAAACTGCTCCCAAAGCACAACGCCCGGAACGCATTATCCAGTTTGGCGAAGGTAATTTCCTTCGCGCATTTGTGGATTGGATTATTTATAACATGAATCAAAAGACCGATTTTAACAGCAATGTGGTAGTAGTCCAACCCATCGATAAAGGTATGGTTGACATGCTGAATGCCCAGGATGACCTTTATCATGTAAATCTGCAAGGTCTGGATAAAGGAGAAACCATCAACAGTCTGACTATGATAGATGTAATCAGCCGTGCCTTAAACCCCTATACTCAAAACGATGAGTTCATGAAATTGGCCGAACAACCGGAAATGCGTTTTGTCATTTCCAACACGACGGAAGCAGGTATAGCCTTTGACCCTGCTTGTAAGCTGACAGATACACCGGCGTCTTCTTATCCGGGCAAACTGACACAGCTGTTGTATCACCGCTTCAAGACATTCAACGGCGACAAGAGCAAAGGACTGATTATCTTCCCTTGCGAACTCATCTTCCTGAATGGCCACAAGTTGAAGGAGACAATCTATCAATACATTGAATTATGGCAATTGGGTGATGAGTTCAGAGCTTGGTTTGAGGAAGCCTGCGGTGTGTATGCAACACTGGTGGACCGTATCGTTCCAGGATTCCCCCACAAAGACATTGCCGCTATAAAAGAAAAGATACAGTACGATGACAATCTGGTAGTGCAGGCTGAAATTTTCCATTTATGGGTCATCGAGGCTCCGCAAGAAGTCGCCGAAGAATTCCCTGCCGACAAAGCCGGACTGAATGTATTGTTTGTTCCTTCCGAAAAACCTTACCACGAAAGAAAAGTAACCTTGCTGAATGGACCTCATACCGTATTGTCTCCAGTAGCCTATCTGTCGGAGGTAAATATTGTACGCGATGCCTGCCAGCATCCTATAATCGGACAATACATCCATAAAGTGATGTTTGACGAGCTGATGGAAACGTTGAACCTGCCGAAAAACGAATTGAAAAAGTTTGCAGAAGATGTATTGGAGCGCTTCAACAATCCGTTTGTTGACCATGCCGTAACCAGTATTATGCTGAACTCTTTCCCTAAATACCAAACCCGTGACCTTCCTGGCCTGAAAACCTACTTGAAACGTAAAGGAGAACTGCCGAAAGGTCTGGTATTGGGACTGGCTGCCATCATCACGTACTACAAAGGAGGTACCCGCGCAGACGGCACAGAAATCATCCCGAATGATGCTCCCGAAATCATGCAGTTATTGAAAGACCTTTGGGCAACGGGGGACACCCGCAAAGTGGCAGAAGGCGTATTGGCAGCCAAAGACCTTATCTGGGGGGAACACGGAGACTTGAATACCGTTCCAGGATTGACAGACATGATTACCTGCTTCTTAAAATCCATCCAAGAAAAAGGCATGCAGGAAACAGTAAAAGGTATTCTTTAATTCCTATGATTTTAAACAAGCAGACCGTACAAAAGGAGTTTTTATACGGTCTGCTTTATTTATACCACATTTGATGGGAAATAATTAAGTCACAGTTTTCTTTTTTGTCTAAAGGCTTTCCTGCTCTGCTGCCCGCAATATAAAAGTAGTGGCACCAATAGTTACAATGGCTCCATCCTCAATGCGAATACGGTCTTTGTCACCCAAAATTTCATTATTAAGGAAAGTTCCCGTCAGGCTGGGAGCATCGCGTAAGGTATAAATCAACACTCCCTGCTTATTACGCTTTACATTAATGATACAGTGACGCCGGTCCATACTCATATCCGAAGTCTCAATCGGCACATCGATAACATTCCCCACGCAACGCCGGCCTATGATATTGTCACCTTCTTGCAATGGAAGTACCTGCTTAAAACCAAACACGTTCTCAATGACCGTGATGCTGCCAAAAGCCTCTTTAAACTCCGCTTCATCCGGACGTTCTTCCTTTTGAGGGGCTTTCATCTTTGATTTACCTAAACGGATACTGAACTGCTTCTTACACTGGTCACATACAAAGACCAGTGATTGGCCTTCGGTATACTTGGTTTCATCGAATGTTAAGTAATTCTCACATTTGGGACAACGGATACGCTTCATGATAGTTAAAAATTAAAGAATTAAAAAATAAAGCAAGGGTAGATTACTTTCTACTTCTTTAATACCCAAGCGTTCTTATACGTTTCATTCTGGCGAACTCTGTTCAATGCCTGATATGCTTTTGTTTCTGTACCACAAGACTCAATGCTGACACGCATTTTACCATCTCCAACAATTGCTTTTGCATGAGGGTAACCTTTTTCAATCAGTTGCTTTGCCATTGCTTCGGCATCCTTCTCAGTACCTACACTGGCAATGATGACGTGGTATTTCTGTGTAGAGACAAGTGACGGGGCGACAGTCCCTGCTGTGGTCTTTTGAATTTCACTCTTTGTTGTTACAGATGTTGAAGAGGACACTTCTGCCGCCTGCTGCTTAGGCTGAGAAACAACCGGAGCATTCTGCGCGTTAGCTTGGCCCACCTTAACCTCTCTTACGGCAACCGGAACCACCTTTTTCTTTGCCTTCTGCCCCGTGTTTTTTTGAGCCGACGCTTTCGGAGTGTCGGCCTTCCGGCTAACAACAATCGGATTAATGGCAAGGGATTCCTTTTCTATCATCTCAAAAAGTTCATTCGGAAGTAATTGCGCATAATTTCCTTCAACCACTTCCGTATTCTCTATCGGTGTAGACAAAAAGAAAAACAAGGCAACCACTGCAATCATGGCAACCGCATTCGACAAATAGGAACGGTTGAATTTAATCTCAAACCTTCGCTTTTTGTCTTCCGGCACAACTGGAACAGAATAACGGATGGTCTTTTCCATGTACGGTTTCTTCAGTTCCGCCAGTTCCTGCATTTCAAAACTATCCAACCCATATAAGTAAGGAGTGGTTATCTTGTGGTCATAGGGAACAAAGTCATAAATACCATGAATGGAGTAACGCAATTCGCCAATGTTGGGCAAATCCACCTTACCTTCTTCATGGAGAGCAGTGAATATATGCGCCACTTCTTTTTCTACAATCCGCGTAGCATCAGAAAAATCAGTATCATAGACAGCCATATAGGATTGTACAAGTAAGCCGTCATTCATCTTCAGTTGAGGATTGAAACCGATAATACGGGTAGGGGGCAGAAAAACATTCTCTTCCGCTACTCTCATTGCCGGAGTATAATGAGCTACAAATCCTCCCAAACCGGGAACAATGACACAATCGTTCTCCAATAACAATACTTCTATGTGCTGTGCTAATTCAATCATGCTACAAAAGTAGCGGAAATATCGGATATACGCTAGTTTCAGAGCATTTTTCTTATCAACAAATTATGAACATTGCACATTGAAAATGTATTTGAAAAAGGTTTTTTGGCAAGAGAAGGAATTTTTACCGGAAAAATTTCTACTTTTGTACCGTTTAACTATACTCGTCAAGAATAGAAAGACAATTGCCCTCGCAAGAGTATACAAACCTAAACACTTAACAAAAGACTATTATGCGTATTATTTTCTGTCTGATGGTTTTCTTGTTCATAGGAAAGAACACGATGCTGGCACAGCAGCTGTCCTCATTCGTAGAATATGGAGCAGCCCTGCATACCGGTGACAATACTCCTCTTTGGCAGGTCAGCAACCAGCAAGGACTCACTTCGCTCGACAACAATACTTACATACGTGGAGGAATATCCTACAAACACCAACTTGGAAAATGGAAGTTTGAAGAAGCACTGGATTTGGTTGCAGCAGCCGGATTCAGCATGACCTCCTTCATTGTACAGCAGGCTTACGTAGACATCCGTTACAAGTGGTTTGGATTCTTTGCCGGAAGCCGGGAACAGAATTCTCCATTGCTGAATCAAGAGCTGAGCAGTGGCGGCATGACCTGGTCGGGTAATGCGCGTCCCATCCCACAAGTACAGATAGGCATACCCGAGTATGTACAGTTGCTACCCCGTTTAGGCCTGAAAGGAGAAATCTCGTACGGATGGTTTACAGATAACAAATACCAGCGGGAGCAAGTCGGAGAAAAATACTGGTACACCAAGAGTATCAAATACCATCATAAAGAAGGGTTCCTGCGTATCGGTATACCCAAAGGAAAATGGCAACTGGAACTCGGAATGACCCTCGACACCCAATTCGGAGGATACAAGATTGGAGGTTCCGAATCGGGAGACTTGGGCAACGGATGGAAGGATTACGTACGCGTATTCTTCCCCGGCCACGGGCGTGAGGACGGACCGGTAGGTGAACATCTGGCTTTCCAAGGCAATTTTCTGGGTAGCGAATATATCAAAATGACTTATCGTCCTAAGGAAGATTTCTCCATCAGCGCCTATCTGGACAATCATTTTGATGACTTCTCCGCCATGGCCAAACTCAACGGTTGGGATGGCTTATGGGGTGTGGAATATAAATCCAACCATAGACAAGCCATCAACGGAATCGTTATCGAATATCTCCAGACTACCAATATGAGCGGTCCACTGCACGGTTTGCAAAATTCTGTAGTAGGTAAGACCGGAGGAGCCGACAACTACTACAACAACGGTTACTACCCAGGATGGGCACATTGGGGTATGGCGATAGCCAATCCGTTGATAGCATCGCCTATCTATAATAAGGATGGCGATATGAGTTTCAAGTACAATCGCGTTAAGGCCCTGCATCTGGGATGGAGCGGCGACATCAGCAGTGAGTGGAGATATGTGGCAAAATTGTCCCACAACAGAACTTGGGGAACTCCTCATCGTCCAATACCCGATATATTAGAAAATTTTTCTACTTTTGCATCGTTTTACTATATTCCCCGTAAATGGAAGGGCTGGTGCTTCAACGCGTCCCTTGCATTGGATATGGGAGAGATATATGGAGACAATTTTGGATTCCAACTGAAAGTACATAAAACATTTTAAGAAAATGAACTACATACAAACAGAGATTGACGGCGTATGGCTGATTGAGCCGAAAGTATTCCATGATGCCCGCGGATACTTTATGGAAGCATTTAAGGAAGAAGAGTTCCGTGCACATGTCGGAAACGTTCACTTCATCCAGGACAATGAGTCCAAATCCTCTTTCGGTGTATTACGTGGTCTTCATTACCAGAAGGGTGATTGCAGCCAGGCCAAACTGGTACGTGTCATTAAGGGAAAAGTGCTGGACGTAGCTGTCGACTTAAGAAAATCTTCTCCCACTTTCGGAAAGTATGTCAGTGTGGAGCTAAGTGAGGAGAACAAAAGACAATTCTTCATTCCGCGTGGTTTTGCCCACGGTTTTCTGGTGCTGAGCGATGAAGCTGTCTTTACATACAAGGTAGACAACGTATACGCACCACAATCCGAGGCATCCATCCGTTTTGACGACGAAGCCATCGGTATTGAATGGCCCGTTGCTACGGAACAGCTTCTATTATCAGATAAAGACGGACATGCCGTATCGTTCAAGGATGCGGTCTATTATGAATAAAATATGAAAATAGCCATTGTCGGTACAGGATACGTCGGTTTGGTAACCGGAACCTGCTTTGCGGAAATCGGTGTCAACGTTATTTGCGTAGACACGAACAGTGAAAAGATAGAGTCACTGAAAAAGGGTGTTATTCCTATCTATGAAAATGGACTGGAAGAAATGGTTAGCCGGAATGTGAAAGCAGGACGCCTACAATTCACCACGTCTCTGGAGAGTTGTCTGAATGAGGTGGAAGTGGTATTCAGTGCCGTAGGTACACCACCCGATGAGGATGGAAGTGCCGACTTGAGCTATGTGCTGGAAGTTGCCCGCACCATTGGACGCAATATGCAGAAATATGTGTTGGTGGTAACCAAAAGTACCGTTCCCGTAGGTACTGCCAGAAAAGTGCGGGCTACCATTCAAGAAGAACTTGATAAGAGAGGGATGAACATTGACTTCGATGTCGCTTCGAATCCCGAGTTTCTGAAAGAAGGTAATGCTATCAACGATTTTATGAGTCCCGACCGTGTAGTGGTGGGAGTAGAGTCCGAACGAGCCAAGAAGATAATGAGCAAGCTCTACAAACCATTCCTGCTGAACAACTTCCGTGTCATCTTTATGGACATCCCTTCTGCAGAAATGACAAAGTATGCAGCTAACTCCATGCTTGCCACCCGCATCAGCTTCATGAACGACATTGCCAATTTGTGCGAATTGGTGGGAGCGGATGTAAACATGGTGCGCAGTGGTATCGGTTCGGATACCCGTATCGGACGCAAGTTCCTCTATCCGGGGATAGGTTACGGCGGTTCATGCTTCCCTAAGGATGTAAAGGCACTGATTAAAACGGCTGAACTGAGCGGCTACAAGATGCGTGTACTCCATGCAGTAGAGGAGGTGAACGAGAAACAGAAGAGTATCTTATTCGAAAAGTTGCAGAAGCATTTCAATAATGATTTGGAGGGAAAGACCATTGCCATTTGGGGGCTGGCCTTTAAACCCGAAACAGATGACATGCGTGAAGCCCCGGCTCTGGTATTGATTGACGAGTTGCTGAAGGCCGGTTGTAAAGTACGTGCCTACGACCCGGCTGCCATGAACGAATGCCGACGCCGCATAGGAGAAAGTATTTATTATGCGACAGATATGTATGATGCTGCGCTGGATGCAGATGCACTGATGCTGGTGACCGAATGGAAAGAATTCCGCCTGCCTTCATGGGCAGTCATCAAGAAAACTATGGAGCAGCCGTTGGTATTGGACGGACGTAACATTTATGACAAGAAAGATATGGAAGAACAAGGTTTCACATATCATTGCATCGGAAAATAAAGTTGCAGAAAAAAGAAAAGAAATAAATAGGGACGTTATGACAATAAAAGGAAGTGCGATTCTCATTGTACTTGTTGTCTCATTGGCCTCATGCAGCAACAGACAAACAGGAGAGGTTTCCGTAAAGGAAGACCTCATTGCAAAACAACTGTTACAAGGCATCTGGGTGAACGATGAAACAGAAATGCCGTTGATGCGCATCGAAGGGGATACGGTATATTATGCCAACCCGCAAAGCGCTCCCGTACCTTTCAAGGTTGTTCACGATACAATCTACATATACAGCAATGAACCGGTGGCCTATAAGATAGACCGTCAAACGGAATACAGCTTCTGGTTCCACTCGCTGGCCGACGAAGTAATTAAACTGCATAAATCAGAGAATGCGGAAGATTCTTTGGTTTTCACCAGTCGAGAAGTGGAGGTCATTTCTACTACTCCGGAAGTGATAAAGAAAGACAGTATCGTAACATACAAGAATACAAGATATAGGGGATATGTATATATCAACCCTTCAAAGATGAAGGTTTTCAAGACTTCCTATTCTGAAAATGGAATCAGTGTGGACAATGTGTATTATGATAATGTAATCCACATCTGTGTATACGAAGGGAAGAAGATGCTTTATGGCCAGGACATCACTAAAAAGATGTTTGCGGATATATTCCCTGCCGAAATGCTGGACCAGGCCATTCTTGCCGATATGAATTTCATGGGTGTGGATAGTAAGGGGTACCATTATCAGGCAACCCTCGGCATACCCGAAAGTTCCGTATACAATTTGGTAAATATGATTATTGGTTTTGACAATACAATGAACATAGAAAAAGCGGAATAAATCCGCTTTTTCTATTTCTTTTCTTCACCACAATGTTTATTTCTTCTCGCCGCCATTCTGTGGACGTTTGGCTCTGGGCTTTCCACCTTTACTGTTGTTACGGCCGTTCTTGTTTTCTCCTGGCTTACGTCCGTTTCCACGGCCGCCCCGTCTTCCTCCGTCAAATGCTCTCGGCTTGTATTCGGGGGCTTCGCCCAGCTCCTCGGGAACCGGTATTTTATAGATGTCCCTATCCAGGAATTTTTCGATATTCTTAAAGTTCCCCTGCTCCTTTTCGGAAACGAAAGTGATGGCTACGCCGTCATTATTGGCACGCGCCGTACGTCCGATGCGGTGCACATAATCTTCACTGTCGTGGGGAACGTCATAGTTTATCACCAGACGGATGTCATCGATATCAATACCTCTCGCAACGATATCTGTAGCTACCAGGATATTGATACGTCCTGCCTTGAATTCGTACATCACTTCTTCGCGCTGTGCCTGCTCTAAATCGGAGTGCATTTCACCAACGTTCAGTTTCATCTGCTTCAAGGCTTTGGTCACTTCCTTCACTTTCAGTTTGGAAGAAGCAAAGATGATGACGCGTTCCGGCGTCTCCTCTGCAAAGAGGCTACGGATGATGCCCAGCTTCTGATTCTCGTAGCAGACATAGGCTGCCTGCACAATCTTTTCCGCTGGTTTGGAAACCGCCAACTTCACTTCGGCGGGATTGTTCAGAATGTTGCCAGCCAACTGTTGTATCTTGGCAGGCATGGTAGCAGAGAACATAATGGTCTGCCGCTCTTTAGGGAGAAACTTGACAATCTGCATAATGTCATCATAGAATCCCATATCCAGCATCCGGTCTGCTTCATCCAAAATAAAATAAGAGACACGCGAAAGGTCTACATAGCCAAGACTGAGGTGGGCTATCAGACGTCCCGGAGTGGCAATGACAACATCTGCACCCAATGTCAAACCTCTTTTCTGCTGTTCGAACAGAACTCCGTCATTACCGCCATACACTGCCACACTGGAAACCGGCATGAAGTAGGAGAAGCCCTCCATCTGCTGGTCTATCTGTTGTGCCAACTCACGGGTAGGAGCCATGACAATGCAATTGATAGCATCGGCAGGGTGTCCACCTTCTGAAAGCTTGTTCAATATAGGCAACAAATATGCAGCTGTTTTTCCCGTTCCGGTTTGTGCCACCGCTATTAAATCTCGGCCTTCAAGTATAACGGGAATTGATTGTTCTTGTATGGGGGTGCACTCTTCAAAGCGCATGGCATCCAGTGCCTCCAGCACATTGCCATTCAAATGTAGTTCTGAAAACTTCATGTATCTCTTTTAAATTTGAGCACAAAGATAGGACTTTTTTTTGAATGTACTAATGAATTAATGGATATCAATGTATGAATCCTTGAAACCTAAGAAGTAAAGTACCCCGTCCAAACCAATGGTGTTGATGGATTGCTTGGCATTGGCAACTACTTTGGGCTTTGCATGGAAAGCGATTCCAAGGCCGGCAATTCCCAGCATGGGCAGGTCGTTGGCACCGTCGCCCACAGCAATAGTCTGCGCAATATCCACTTTCTCCACCTGAGCTATCAAACGCAGCAACTCTGCCTTACGCTTACCGTCGACTACATCACCGAGATAGCGGCCGGTCAGTTTGCCATCCTCTATTTCCAACTCGTTGGCATACACATAGTCTATACCGTACTTCTTCTGGAGGTACTGCCCGAAGTAGGTAAACCCTCCCGAAAGAATAGCTATCTTGTAACCGTATTTCTTCAAAACATACATCAGGCGATCCACACCTTCCGTAATGGGAAGATTTTCTGCAATCTCCTGCATCACGGACTCATCCAATCCTTTCAGCAAAGCCACTCGTTCGCGAAAGCTCTCAATGAAATCTATCTCACCACGCATGGCACGTTCGGTAATGGCCTTTACCTGGTCGCCCACACCTGCACGTATGGCCAATTCGTCAATTACTTCTGTTTCAATCAGCGTAGAGTCCATATCGAAGCAAATGAGGCGGCGCATCCGGCGGTACATATTGTCCAACTGGAAAGAGAAATCCATTTCCAGTTCGGTTGCCAGTTTCATCAACTGCTCTTGCATGGCAATACGGTCTTTCGGAGTGCCACGAACGGAAAATTCGATGCAGGCGCGTGTACGCGATTCGCATTCGTCCAGCGGGATACGCCCTGTAAGGCGCTTGATGGCATCGATATTCATGCCTTGCTCTGCAAGAATACGGGTAACGGCAGATATTTGACGGGCAGACAACTTACGCCCCAATAAAGTAAGAATATAGCGGTTCTTTCCCTGCATATTCACCCAATCCTCGTACTCTTTGGTAGTAATGGGGTAGAAACGGACAGTCACTCCCAGGGAGGAAGCCTTGAAAAGCAGTTCCTTCATAATGAACCCCGAGTGTTGTTCTTCCGTCTTGCACAAAATGCCCAACGAAAGAGTATTGTGAATATCTGCCTGGCCAATATCCAGAATGGTAGCATCGTATTTAGCCAGAATTTCCGTTACGGAAGCTGTCAGTCCCGGACGGTCTTCACCCGTAATACGTATCAGGATGAGTTCAGTGTTCAATGATTGCATAAGTCATCTTTTTGATAGAATAATAGGCTACAAAAGTAAGGAAAATTCCCGCTATTTATGCTAAATAACATAAAAATATGACTTTAAAAAGTAAGAAAAATGCTTGTTTATTTGGAAGTTTGTTTAGGAATTACTTACCTTTGCACCCGATTTCAGAATTAAAAGCTTTGATTATCAGTATCTTTATCACTATTCAAGGCTTTGACAAGACGATGTTCCGGGAAGAAATCACTGTTGAAGGACAGTCCCGGATAGTATTAACCAAAACCGTGCCGCATGAAATATGCAAAATGGATTTTTGTTGTATTACTAATAAGTTCCTTGACTTCTTTTGTAGAAAAAGACAAACCTACCGGAGGTTTGAATGTGGGTGACATGGCCCCGGATTTCAAAATCCAAACCATGTCGGCAGAGCAATCCCAAACCGAACTTTCAGACTTGAAAGGAAAGTATGTATTGCTCAGTTTTTGGGCAAGTTACGACGCGCAGTCCCGGATGCAAAACGCAAGTTTGAGCAATGCGCTTCGCTCTACTGCCCGCAACAATGTGAAGATGGTTTCAGTTTCATTCGATGAGTATCAGTCAATCTTTGAAGAAACCATCCGTAAGGACCAAATAGTTACGCCCACTTGTTTCGTGGAAACTAAAGGCGAATATTCCGGCCTCTTTAAGAAATATCGCTTAGGCCGCGGATTCACTAACTATTTACTGGATGATAATGGTGTAATTATTGCCAAAAACATCTCTGCTGCAGAACTTTCCGCTTACTTGAATTAAGCTTGCTGATGCCCGGTGCATACAACAGCAACTTAAAAAACCTGTAAGACGAAAGTGAGGGTGTTCCCTAGAAACCGACGTCTCTTTCCGGCAAAAAAGGGAACAGAACAAAAGAGGAAAATGAATACAACAAAAAGCCCCTCCCGCACTTGTACAACGCAAAAGTGGGAGGGGCTTCTTATTTTAATGGGCTTCCAGAGACAAACATCCTAAACCTCTGCTTTAGTACGCCAAACCTCAACTTGAGCAAGCTGAAGTAGAGGTTTAGAATGCTTATTTCGGCGCTTTCCTATATAGATAGAATGCAATGAAGGCATACATTATATTCGGTATCCACACAGCGATGATCGGAGGCATG
Organism: Bacteroides sp. AF25-38AC; assembly: GCF_003602995.1. Taxonomy (NCBI): domain Bacteria; kingdom Pseudomonadati; phylum Bacteroidota; class Bacteroidia; order Bacteroidales; family Bacteroidaceae; genus Bacteroides; species Bacteroides sp. AF25-38AC. The sequence goes on from NZ_QTMD01000007.1 coordinate 80,285, forward strand.
TTGCCGTTCACGGCAAATGTGGAAGCAATGGTCTGAAACAGAATATAAGAGAAACTCAATGCCAAGCCGATACCTAAATGCAATCCCATTCCACCTTTCGTTTTCTTGGAAGACAAAGACACTCCAATCAGCGTCAGGATAAAGGAGGCAAACGACATGGCAATGCGTTTGTGGTACTCTATCTCAAATTCCTTAATGTTGGCAAAGCCGCGTTGCCGCTGCCTGTTGATGTACTCGCTTAGCTGAGGGCTGGTCAACATCTCCTGCTGGTTCTTCATAATCAGGAAGTCGGCAGGCTCCATAAAAAGGGTAGTGTCTATGCGGTCACCCTTCGTGATACTCTCCTTCATGCCATCCATCTGGCGAATCATATAATCCTTGATTTTCCACTTATGCACGGCCGTCGTGTCGTAGGTAATGGAACGGGCTGTAAGGTGGGAGACCAGTTGCTTGTCATTGAACTTGTCCAAAGAAAAGCGATAACCGGTCTTGCTGTAGTCTTCAAAACGTTCGATATAGGCAATTACCCCCGAATCCACTTCCAGCTGGATGTTCCGTGCCGTATTCGCCTTACGGGGTTTGTAGTACTTGTCCTCAAAATTGATACGTGTCACACTGCCTTTGGGAATGACATAAGACCCGAGGCAGAACGTCACTACCGCAATGATTGCCGCAGATACCATATAAGGACGCAACATACGCTTGAAACTCATTCCCGTAGAGAACATGGCAATAATCTCCGAGTTCTCCGCCAGTTTGGAAGTAAAGAAGATTACGGCGATAAATACAAACAGCGGACTGAACAGATTGGCAAAGTAGGGGATGAAGTTCAGATAATAATCAAAGACAATAGCATTCCACGGCGCTTCATGAGACATGAAGCGGTCCATCTTCTCGTTGAAGTCGAACACCACCGCAATGGAGATAATCAATGCGATGGCAAAGACATATGTACCCAGGAACTTCTTAATAATGTACCAGTCCAGCCGCTTCAGGAATTTACCTCTCGGCAGCTTTATATTCTTCCATATCCTCCAGTTCATTTTTCTCATAATCTTGTCGATACGCGTTTCACCATCATCGGTTTCCAGGTAGCAAAGTCGCCTGCAATGATATGCTTACGTGCCTCGCCTGCCAGCCACAGATAGAAAGCCAAGTTGTGGATAGATGCTATCTGCATGGCAAGCAGCTCTTGTGCATGGAACAGATGGCGCAAATACGCCTTGCTGTACATGGTATCCACGTAGGAGGCGCCATCCGCTTCAATGGGAGAGAAATCCATCTCCCATTTCTTGTTGCGCATGTTCATGATGCCGTCTTTGGTAAACAACATCCCGTTGCGTCCGTTTCGGGTAGGCATCACACAGTCGAACATATCGACACCGCGTTCAATGCCTTCCAGGATGTTTACCGGAGTCCCGACTCCCATCAGATAGCGAGGCTTGTCTTTGGGAAGAATACCGTTCACCAGCTCAATCATCTCGTACATCTTGTCTACGGGCTCGCCCACAGCCAGACCGCCAATGGCATTACCGTCAGCACCTTTGGAGGCAACAAACTCTGCCGACTGCTCACGGAGGTCGCGATAGACACAACCCTGCACAATAGGGAATAAGGATTGCTGGTAGCCGTACTTAGGTCCCGTTTCATTGAAACGCTTGATACAGCGGTCCAGCCAGCGATGTGTCAATCCCAGTGATTTTTTGGCATATTCGTAGTCCGAATCCCCCGGAGGACATTCATCAAAGGCCATCATGATGTCTGCACCGATAGTCCGTTCTATATCCATCACCTTCTCCGGTGTAAAGATATGCTTGCTACCGTCGATGTGTGAACGGAATTCCGCACCTTCTTCGCGCAACTTGCGGATACCGGACAACGAGAATACCTGGAAACCGCCGCTGTCTGTCAGCATAGGACGGTCAAAGCCGTTGAACTTATGCAGTCCACCGGCTTTCTCTATCACTTCCAGTCCCGGACGCAGATAAAGATGATAGGTATTACCCAATATAATCTGCGCCTTTATATCCTCTTTCAGCTCAGGCAGATGCACGCCTTTCACTGTTCCCACTGTACCTACCGGCATAAAGATAGGTGTCTCAATCTGCCCGTGGTCAGTAGTAATCAGTCCGGCACGTGCATTGGTCTTGCTGTCTGTATATTGTAACTCGAATGTCATTCCTCTTTCTTTTCGGTCTTTTCTTTCTTTACGGACAAGTCGATGGCATCGGCTACTTTTTCATCAGTCAGCGCAATGGCAAACACTTCCTTAATATCTTTCACATAGTGGAAAGTCAGTCCTTTCAGATATATATCCTGTATCTCTTCTATATTCTTGCGGTTCTCGTCGCTCAAGATAATCTCCTTGATACCGGCACGCTTGGCAGCCAGTATCTTCTCCTTGATGCCTCCTACCGGAAGTACCTTACCGCGAAGTGTTATCTCTCCCGTCATGGCAAGATTGGCCTTCACCTTTTTCTGGGTGAGGGCAGAAGCGAGGGAGGTAGCCATCGTGATACCGGCAGACGGACCGTCTTTCGGAATGGCGCCTTCGGGCACATGGACATGGATGTTCCAGTTATCAAAAATCTCTTCGTCAAGATTCAGCAGGGAGGCATGCGCCTTGATGTATTCCAATGCCAGCATGGCCGACTCTTTCATTACATCACCCAAATTGCCGGTCAATGTCAAACGTCCACCCTTGCCACGGCTCAGGCTGGTTTCCACGAAAAGTATTTCACCACCTACGGCAGTCCACGCCAGACCGGTCACCACCCCTGCATACTCATTACCCTGATACTTGTCCCGGGTATATTCGGGTGCACCCAGGAATTCATACAAGTCTCCCGGTTTTATTTCGGTCTTCGCAAAATAACCGTCCGTAGCATATTGGCGTGCAGATTTACGGAGTATCTTTCCGATTTTCTTTTCCAGTTCGCGCACGCCGCTCTCACGGGTATAATTCTCTATAATGGCTTCCAGTGTGTTCTTCGGAATCTTGATATCATTCTTTTTCATACCGTTTGCCTCCAATTCCTTCGGAACCAGATGGCGGCGGGCAATCTCAATCTTTTCTTCCGTGATATAGCCGCTTACCTCAATCAGCTCCATACGGTCCAGCAACGGTCCGGGGATGGTATTCAGATTATTGGCAGTAGCGATGAACATCACTTTGGACAAATCATAGTCCACATCCAGAAAGTTATCATGGAATGTAGTATTCTGTTCCGGGTCGAGCACTTCGAGGAGGGCAGAGGAGGGGTCTCCCTGGCGGTCGGCACTCACCTTGTCTATTTCATCCAGAATAAATACCGGATTGGAGGAGCCTGCCTTTATCAGATTCTTGATAATCCGTCCCGGCATGGCACCGATATAGGTTTTACGATGACCGCGAATCTCAGCTTCATCATGCACGCCTCCCAGCGACATACGGATATACTTACGCTTCAAAGCGGCAGCAATGGAACGCCCCAAAGAGGTTTTTCCCACACCTGGAGGGCCATACAGACAGATGATGGGGGACTTCATATCGCCCTTCAGCTTTAATACAGCAAGATGTTCCAGAATGCGTTCCTTCACCTTCTCCAAACCATAATGGTCTTTGTTCAGTGTCTTTTCTGCATTGACAAGGCTCAGATTATCCGTCGTATAAATGCCCCACGGCAAACTAAGCATCGTCTGCAGATAGTTCAGCTGCACGCTATAGTCGGGAGACTGGGGATGGGTACGTTCCAACTTATCCACCTCTTTCAGGAACGTAACCTTCACCTCATCATTCCATTTGATGGTCTCCGCCTTCTTACGCATCTCCTCTATTTCCTGCTCTTGACCGCCGCCACCCAGCTCATCCTGAATGGTTTTAATCTGCTGCTGCAGGAAATACTCACGCTGCTGCTGGTCTATATCCTCACGTGCACGCATCTGGATAGACTCTTTGATTTCGGCAAGCTGCACTTCACGATTCAGAATCTCAAGCAGGCGGTAGGTACGCGCCCGCAAAGAGTCGATACGGAGCAGTTCTATCTTTTCGTCTTTCTTGAGTGGCAGGTTCGTACAGATAAAGTCTACCAAAAACATTGGATTGGTAATGTTCTTGATGGCAAATGCCGAATCCTGCGGAAACATATCGGATGACTTGATGTAGCGTACTGTCAAGTCTTTACACGCCTCTACCAATGCATGGAATTCCTTGTCATTCTTCTCCGGAAGTTCTTCATTCAGCGTAGCTATCCGTCCCTTCAGATAAGGAGTCGTATCCGTAATCTCCTTCAGTTCCATACGTTTGGAGCCTTGCAGAATGACGGTAGTTGTCTGGTCTGGCATTTCAAGCACACGTACTATCTTGGCAACTGTACCGATGGTATGTAAATCCTCAAACAGAGGTGTCTCTGTTTCAGCCACCTTTTGGCATACAACAGCTATATAAGAATTTTTCTTTTCTGCTTCACGCACCAATTTGAGGGAAGATTTTCTTCCTACAGATACCGGCATAAACACCCCAGGGAACAATACCATATTTCGGAGAGGCAATATCGGTAAAACCTCTTCTACCTCAATGTCCATCAATTGTTCTTCATTCCCCTCAAAATCAGCAATTACAGAGAAAGCGTTTCCGCTTCTATCTTCGACATCACTCAGGTAATTTCTTTTCTTCATTTCTTTCTTTTTAGTTTATGTCATATTGGCAGGCCAATAAAGCGCCTGCAAAGTTAAGCTATTTCTTCATAAATAAACGTTCTTCACCCTTTAAAAAGACAAAAACAGTGCCAATTTTATGACAAATATGCAGGCTTTGATTATTTTTGAGCCCAATTAAAGAAGATAAACATGCCAAAATCATCTTTTAAGTTTAAACAATTTACCATATTTCATGATAAATGCGCCATGAAGGTCGGCACAGATGGTGTACTACTTGGGGCATGGGCCCCGGCAGACAAAGCAAAGCGTATACTGGACGTTGGAACCGGTACCGGATTAATAGCCTTACAGTTAGCGCAAAGGAATCCGCATGCCCGGATTACTGCAATCGAGATAGATGCGGCTGCAGCCGGACAAGCCACAGAAAATGTATCTCACTCTCCATGGGCCGATAGAGTAGAGGTCATATGTCATGATTTCCGAGATTATCAGCCGGAAAACAGATTTGACCTCATCGTTTCCAATCCTCCCTATTTTATAGATGCGTTGAAATGTCCTGACGAACAAAGGTGCACAGCACGGCATGCGGGCAATTTGAATTACGATTTACTGTTTCATCGTTCGGCATCTTTGCTTGAAGAGCAAGGAGTCGTAAGCATCATTATTCCAGCGGAAGCTGAAAAAACGGTTGTGGATACAGCTTGGAACCATAAGTTGTTTCCATTGCATCGTGTGCAAGTCTTCACCAAGCCCGGAAAACCGTGCAGACGGGTATTGCTGAACTTTGGTTTTGAAGCAAAAGAGTGTAGAGAAGAGAAACTCTGTATTGAGGTGAATCACAATGAGTTTACCCCTGAATATGTAGCTTTAACGAAGGATTTCTATCTGAAAATGTAATTTTAATTGCATAAAACTTGCCTAAATGTTTGGTTGGTATCAGAATTGTTTTTACCTTTGCACTCGCTTTTCAGAAGTAAAGTATTCGGGGTGTAGCGCAGTCCGGTTAGCGCACCTGCTTTGGGAGCAGGGGGTCGTGGGTTCGAATCCCGCTACCCCGACAGAAATTAATAAGCTACTGATTTTTCAGTAGCTTATTTTTGTATATACCCTCTTTCCCACTTATCCAAATAGCAGCGTAAAGCAACTCCCTTTTCCCACAGTAGACTGCACCGTGATATTCCCTCCATGCCGGTTCATCACTTGTTTACATAAACTGAGCCCGATGCCCGAACCGGAAGGCTTGGTGGTGAAGAACGGTACAAAAATCTTATCTTGCACTTCCGGCAGAATGCCTTCACCATTGTCATTGACAGTGATTAGGCATTGCCACGAGAGGGCGGGTAGCATCTTCACTTCTATCCGGGGATGCTCTTTCCTGCTACATGCCTCTTTGGCATTTTTAATCAGATTAATCAGTACTTGTTCTATCTGTGTCCGGTCTATCTGGAGTATGCGGTCGGTCTCCGGAAGCTCTATCCGGATATACTCTTCCGAAAACAGCTTCTGCAAATCCTGCAACAGCTCGCGGACGGCAACCGGACGACGGACGGGGGCGGGAAGTCTTGTCAGCTTCCGGTAATTCTCCACAAACTCCAACAACCCCTTACTACGGCGGTGGATAGTCTGCATTCCCTGCCGCATGACGGGATAGTTCTTTTCCGACATTTCCCGCTCGCTCAAGGTTTCGGAGAGGGAGATGATGGGAGTGATTGAATTCATTATTTCGTGCGTCAGCACACGTATCAGCTTTTGCCACGCTTCCATCTCATTGCGTTCCAGCACGCGGGTACGGAAATTCCTCATCGCTTCGGAAAGCTCGTCCACCATATCCTCCATAGACCGGTTCTTGTAGGGAGAACGGAACGACAGCATCATGTCGTCATAGCGCAGGCTCTCTGCCAGATGGCGCATCATGCGCACCTGCATCATCTGCAGGCGGTACAGATGAACGGCAATCGCCAGCAATATCAAAAAAGCCATCAGTGCACTGAACCACAGTCCGGCATCCACCAGCAGATAAACGCCGACCGAAAGGAAGGCTATGCCGATGATGTGCAGTGCCACAATCAATGAATATCGTTTCATAAGCCCAGTTTTTCAAGTTTCCGGTACAAGGCGAAGCGAGTAATGCCCAAGTATTCGGCGGCACGGGTCACATTTCCTTCACTGAGCCGCATGGCACGTTCCACAGCCTGCCGTTCCAATTGCTCCAAGTTGAGGACTTCTTCTTCCTTCTTCTGACGGGAAACAGAAGCTTGGAACATAAAGTTCTCCGGACGAAGCAGAGAACCGTCTCCCAATATGACAGCACGTTCCACTGTATGCTGCAACTCACGTACATTACCCGGCCAGGCATATTTCAACAACTTGTTTTTCGCCTCCCGGGTCAGCCCGCGCATCTCTTTCTGATATTTGCGGGCATACCGTTGCAGGAAATACTCTGCCAGCAGGAGGATGTCGTTTCCGCGTTCCCGCAGAGGTGGAATATGCAACTCGATGGTGTTGATGCGATACAGCAGGTCTTGGCGGAAGTCTCCTTCGTCCACCAGCCGACGGATGTCTGCATTGGTGGCGCAGATGAGCCGCACATCAATGGGCGTAGCCTGCGTACTTCCCAAACGACTGATACAACGCTTTTCGATGGCAGTCAGCAATTTGGCCTGCATGGGCAGGGAAAGGTTACCTATCTCGTCCAGAAAAAGCGTACCGCCGGTTGCCACTTCCATACGTCCAGCTTTCGCTTTCCGTGCATCGGTGAAGGCGCCTTTCTCGTAGCCGAACAACTCGCTTTCGAACAACTGTTCGGGGATACTGCCGAGGTCTATCGTGACAAACGGCTTTCCATAGCGGGGAGAATTGCGGTAAAGCATACGGGCAATCACATCCTTTCCAGTTCCATTCTCACCTAATATAAGAATGTTGGCATCCGCATCGCGCAACTTCTCCACAGTAGAGAAAACTTGCTGCATGACGGGAGAATCACCGATAATAATCTCTTCGGAGCCTCCCGTTGTGGCATTGCTCAGTACTTCCACCTGCTCTTTCAGCAGATTTATCTCGGTGCGCGAACGGCGCAACTTCATGCCCGAAGAAAGGGTCGCCAACAATTTTTCCTTCTCCCACGGCTTGGGAATGAAATCCGTAGCCCCCGCTTTGATGGCACGCACTGCCTTGTCCGTATCCGCGTAGGCAGTCATGAAGATGACCACTGCTTGCGGGTCGATACTCAGAATCTGCTTCAAGCTGTCGAAACCTTCCTGACCACTGATGGCATCACGGCTGAAATTCATATCCAGCAGAATAATGTCCGGACGGAAAGTGGTCATAAAATGCTCGATGCGGTCGGGGGTCACCGCCACCTTTATCTTCTCGGCGTAGGGTTCGAGAAGAAGGTTCAGTGCAAAAAGCACATCCTCGTTATCATCTACAATCAATATTTTACCAAACTGCTCCATATCTGTTTTCTTTTCGTGCAGGCAAGGCCTACACAATCCCACATCTCTTGTACGGGCAAAGATAAGTATAATATCCATGTGTTGTGCGTGCATTATCGCACTATTTTTGTGCGCAACTGCACACGTTTGGAAAGCTTCGAACCACAACAAACACTTATAATACAACAACTTATACTTATGGCATAGAATTTGAACTTTATAGAGTAAAGAAAACAACTATGCACCGGAATATATTTTTATTGCTTATTACATTCAGTCTGACGTCGAGTGCCGTTGCCCAAGAGCACACGTTGGAGCTGACTTTGGAAGAAACCATCGAGCAGGCCCGCCAGCAGTCGCCCGACGCCCAAAATGCCCGCCATAGCTTCCGTTCCGCTTATTGGAACTACAAATACTACTGTGCCAACTACCTGCCGACGCTCAAGCTTACTTCCAATCCCTATCTGGACCGTGCTATCAACAAAGTGACCCAAAGCGATGGCAACGTCAAGTTCATAGAGCAGAACCTGCTGAGCACTGACCTAACACTGAGCCTGACACAAAACGTGCCGTGGACCGGAGGAACCTTTTTCATTGAAACGGCTGCGCAGCGCCTCGACCTTTTCAGCAGTGACACCTATTCCTGGCAGACTTCACCCGTCAACATCGGATACAGCCAGTCCTTGTTTGGCTACAACAGCCTGAAGTGGGACCGGCGCATCGAACCTATCCGTTATCGCGAAGCCAAGAAAACCTACGTAGAAACCCTTGAGCTTGTTGCCGCCAATGCCACAGAGAAGTTCTTCAACCTGGCCAAAGCACAAAGCAACTACGAAATAGCCAACGCCAACTACGCCAATGCCGACACCTTATATATATATGCGCAAGGACGATATAACATCGGCACCATCAGCGAAAACGAAATGTTGCAGCTCGAACTCAACAAACTGACCGAAGAAACCAACTGCATGAATGCCCGCATCGAAGTGGAAAACTGCATGCAGGAACTCCGTTCCTACCTCGGCATCCAAGAAGACCTCCTTATAAAGGTGAGAATAGACAACCGCGTGCCCGACCTGCACATCGACCTGGATGCCGCGCTGATGCTTGCCAACGAAAACAGTCCGGAGATACAGAACATGCTACGCCGCAAGGTGGAAAGCGAGAGTGCCGTGTCGCGCGCCAAGGCCAATGCCGGACTGAAGGCAGACATCTACCTGCGCTTCGGCTTGACACAAACTGCCGACAAGCTGAAAGATGCCTACCGGAATCCACTGGACCAGCAGTACGTCAGCTTGGGCATTACCCTCCCAATCCTGGACTGGGGGCGCGGAAGGGGACAAGTACGCGTGGCCCGTTCTAACCGAGACCTTGTCTACACGCAGGTAGAGCAAGACAAGACGGATTTCGACTTGAACGTACGGAAACTCGTAAAGCAATTCAACCTGCAGGCGCAACGGGTAAACATAGCCGCCCGCACGGACCATACAGCCCAACGACGCGCCGAAGTAGCCCGAAAACTCTATCTGCTCGGCAAGTCCTCGGTACTCGACCTCAATGCATCCATCACGGAAAAAGATACGGCCCGGAGAAGCTATATAACGGCTTTGTACAACTATTGGAGTTTGTACTATGCACTGAGAAGCATCACGCTATATGACTTTGAAAAAGAGAGGCCACTGGCAGAAGACTTGGAAAGGGTTACTAATGAAGAATCTATACAGTAATAGAATCGTGGAATAGTTTTAGTAAAAACTGGCCGGAGATTTACTAAAACTCCGGTGACGATTTACTAAATCTCCGGTAAAGTTTTAGTAAAACTCGGAACCCTTATTCAGAAGTACTTCTGAAGGGGGTATCTGAAAAGTAAAAAAAGAGTATATAAAATATTGCATTATGGATATAAAACTTGAAAAGAAACCCTGGTACATCCGTTACCGCTACTATCTGGCGGGAGGCGTTGCCTTCCTTGCCTTCCTGATTTATGTAGTCACCCTTTCGCTGGGTCCCAGCAAACTGCGTATCGAGCAGGACAACATACAGATAGCCGAAGTCAAGAACGGCAAATTTATGGAATATGTAGATGTGGAGGGAGTGATTCAGCCCATCCTTACCATCAAGGTCAATGCACGTGAAGCCGGAAGCGTGGAACGCATCATAGGAGAGGAGGGGAGCCTGCTCCGGCAAGGAGATACCATCCTCGTCATGGAAAACCCCGACCTGCTGCGCAGTATCGAAGACCAGCGCGACGACTGGGAAAAGCAGCTTATCACCTACCGCGAAAAAGAAATTGAAATGGAGCAGAAAAGCCTGAACCTGCAACAACAAGCCCTGCAGACCGATTATGACCTCAACCGCCTGCGCAAGAGTTTTGCCCTTGACAAGGAGGAGTACCGCATGGGCATCAAGAGCAAGGCGCAGCTCGAAGTTTCCGAGGACGAATACAACTATAAAGTGAAAAATGCCCATCTTCAAAGGGAAAGCCTCCGTCATGACTCTGCCGTCACCGTCATCCGCAAAGACCTCATCAGGAACGACCGCGAACGGGAACGGAAGAAGTATGAACGCGCCTGCGAACGGCTCGGCAACCTGGTGGTGAAAGCTCCCGTCGCCGGCCAGCTCAGTTTTGTCAAGGTGACTCCGGGACAGCAGGTCGCTTCCGGTGAAAGCATTGCGGAAATCAAGGTGCTGGACCAATATAAAGTGCATACTTCCCTGAGCGAATACTACATCGACCGCATTATCACCGGATTGCCTGCCACCATCAATTATCAGGGAAGAAAATACCCGTTGCGCATCACGAAAGTGGTTCCCGAAGTCAAAGACCGCACGTTCGACGTAGACCTCGTCTTCACCGGTGACATGCCCGACAACGTACGTGTAGGCAAAAGCTTCCGGGTACAGATAGAACTCGGCCAGCCGGAGGAGGCGCTCGTCATTCCGCGCGGCAACTTCTACCAGAGTACCGGAGGACAATGGATTTACAAACTGAACGCCGCAAAGACAAAAGCCGTGCGCGTGCCGCTTGGCATCGGTCGCCAAAATCCGCAACAATACGAGATTACGGAAGGTTTGCAGCCCGGAGATTGGGTAATTACAACGGGATATGATACCTTTGGCGAGGCGGAAGAATTGATAATGAAATAAAACTACGCACTATGAGACAAATAATCTTAGCCATCAATGCATTGCTGAAATTCAAAGCATACACCCTTATCAATGTATTGGGACTGGCGTGCAGTTTGGCTTGCGTACTCACCGTAGCCCGATATATCCACCAAGAAAATACAGTGAACCAATGCTTTCCCGAATATAAACGCATTTGCCTGATAAAAACCTCTACCAGCAGTGGTGAAAACTTCTTGGGAGGCTACCGGTCGGGATTGGAAAAGGATCCTGCCGTAGAACAATTTACGGTGATTTATCAAATATCGGATATGCCCGTTCTGTTCGGTGAACAGGAAATTGCAGCGAACGCTTTTTCCGTAGACAGCACCTTCTTCAAAATCTTTCCATATAGGGTGATTGCCGGAAGCGGAAGAATAGTCCGCCCGAGGGATGTTGTCATCACCCGTTCTTTTTGGAAGAAGAAGCTGGGAGGGAAGAATGCCATAGGCGCTACTTTCAAAAACACAAAAGGGAATAAATTCACTATTATAGGAGTGGTGGACGACCCCGATACCAAGACATCATGGATGCCGGATATATTTATGTCGGATGAACTGGACGAATTCCTTTTTTTCGACCCTATATACGCCATGCTGATGGCACCGGATACAGACATTGCACTGCTGAATAAAAAGTATTCAAAAGAACACCCCCGCAGCAAATGGAGCACTTATGAGACAGTACGCTATCAGTATTTGCCTTTGAAAGATTTATATTACGATAAAGACCACGGAAAAGAAAACAAGAACTATCAATATGGCAACCAAAGCTATGTCCGGGTATTGATGGTAGTAGCCTTCCTGGTAGGTATCATAGGGCTGCTGAACTTCATCAACATCTACACTGTCATCATGTCCAAGCGGTCAAGAGAGTTTGGGGTGAAAAAAGTGTTCGGTGCAGGCAGGACAGACATTTTCCTGCAAATATATGCCGAGAACATCTTATTGACGGGACTGGCATTACTCCTTTGCTGGGCTTTAATAGAAATAACCAGGTTTTTCTTTTTCCATGAACTTTATATACCTACCACAACAGACTCCGGCTTTGACCGGAAGGTCTCTGCCATCGTACTTTTAGGATTGCCATTGCTGACTACTGTTTATCCGTTCTTGAAATACACATGTAGCAGACCCGTCAACTCCATACGCGAGCTGGCATCTTCACGCTTTTCCACACGGTCACGCATGATATTACTGTGTTTTCAATATGTCGTAACCATCTTTATAATAACCGTTTCTCTATTCTTTGTACGGCAGTTGGAGTATATGCTCTGCGCCGACCTCGGTTTCCGCTCGCACGATGTGATAACTTGCCGGATGTATGTCGATAAATTGGGCTTATATAAAACAACTAAAGAGGAGGGATTGGATGAAGGAAAAAGACAATATATAAGTAATGCTTTGGTCAATAAACGAATGAGTGAAAGCACTCTGTTTGAGCATTGGAGCAGAGGAAACGACTTGCTGTTCACCGACTTCCGTTTTGACAGTTTTGCGCTCAACAGAGCCGAAAACGGTTTCCATCCGGCATTATCTGCACATTTAACGACCCACTCCATGGCAATATACGATTTTCAACTTGTAGAGGGGCGCCTATGGAACGACTCCATAGATGAAGCGTTCACCAAAAACAGTTTCAAGGTAATTATCAACGAAACCGCTAAAAGAGTCTATGGAATAAAAGACATCACCAAAGACAAGCTGCAACCTGAAGAACCACACTACGCCTCAAGCAGCTTACCGGATTTCTACAATCCACCTTGCGAGATAGTAGGGGTCATAAAGGATTTCAATGTTCGGCACCTTTCACAATCCATCCAACCGGTTGTCATCTATTATCACGATGCAAGCATAGGCGGAATTTATACTGTTACAGCCTCGTATAAGCACGAGAATAAAGCCAAAGTCATTGATTTCCTGCGCCGCTTATACGAAGAATCTACGGGAAGAACCGACTTTGAATATACGCTGATAGAAGATGAACTCCAAAAGATGTATCGTGAAGACCGTCAAGTGGTGAACATTTATACGCTCTTTGCCGGAATAGCCATTTTCATCTCTTCATTGGGATTATTGTCAATATCCTTGTTCGATATTCGGCAACGTTACCGTGAGATAGGTTTACGCAAAGTGAACGGTGCGCAAGCAAAGGATATTTATCCCTTACTCATTAAAAAGTATCTCTCGGTCATGGGAGTCGCCACTTTGCTATCCATACCCTTGTCATGGATTGCCATTACCCTCTATTTGCAGGATTTTGCCCACAAAGCCCCTTTGACATTCGACTTGTTTGCCGTAGCAGTAGCCATAACAACTGCCATCTCCTTGTTGACTATTATTGGGCAAATCAGCAAGGCTGCCAACATCAATCCGGCAAGCATTATGAAAAACGAATAAAAGACATAAAAATTATAAATTTGACATATAATGAAAACACTGAAATACGCTTGGCGTTTCCTGATACGCTCAAAATCATACACGGTTATAAACTTGCTGGGTCTCGCCTTCAGCCTTGCCTGCTGCATCATGCTGATGCGATATATACATAGAGAACTGACGGTAGATACACATTGCATAGACCGGGAACATGTCTATGGAGTCATTCAGGACATGGATGGCAATAGAGGAATGGCAACAATAGAAAACACGAATAAAGACAGTATATACATTGACCACCGTTACATAGAGAAACGCACTTCTTTAATTCTGATGGAACAGGATTTTGTGAGCGACGAAGCATCCCGTTACACAGTGCGGACACTCGTAGCAGACAGTTGTTATTTTCAGCTTTTTCCTTACCGCATAGTGCAAGGAACTCCTATAAAATCTCCTGAATCTGCACTACTGACGGAAGTATGTGCACGTCGTATTTTTGGCCATGACAATCCTATAGGTAAAGTGTTACATTATTCAAATGGGAAAGATATTACCGTAAGTGGCATTATAGCCGAACCGACTTGCAAGACAATGATACAATTTGACATTGTGGTATCAAATACGCTTTCCTCATTTTGGGAACGTATGCCTATTGAATTTGTTCGTTTCACGCCGGGTACAAGCATCAAGAAAATGAACGAACTTGGGAAACAAGCACGTTGGGTAAATCCGAATTGGAAAAATATAGATGCACGACAATATACATTTTCGTTCATGCCTATAGCAGATATTTATTGGGAACCAGCTTATGTGCAAGATGCCGGTTGCCCTGCCATGCTCACTTATGGAAAACGTTCTCATATTTACATTTTATCTTGTGTATGCTTATTGTTATTGCTTACCGGCATTATAAACTTCATCAATCTTTATTTGATAGGCACACAACGGAGGGGAAAAGAGTACGGGCTTAAAAAAATGTTCGGTATAAAAGGAACGACACTTTTCCTGCAGATATTAACAGAAAACGGACTTTTAGTTGGTTGTGCTTTATTACTGGCTTGGTTACTGATAGAGATAACGATAATCCCTGTCAGCCGTTTGTTGGAATATCCTTTCACTTATACATCTTTCGACTTTTGGCTTTCTGCCGGGATTTGGGTAATATTACCCATATTGACCTCTATCTATCCGTTTGTAAAATACAATTATGCATCACCCGTCAGCTCAATTCGTGATGCCACCCAAAGCAAACGTACTGTACACACACGCATTCTTTTTCTTTTTATACAATACATCTTCACATTCCTGCTCATCAGTCTTTCCCTTTATTTCAACAAGCAGCTTTCGCTCTTATTACACACGCAACCAGGATTTCGCATAGAAAATGTACTGATAGCCAAGTTAGGGTATGAATCGGAATCAGCGATGCCACGCGAAAAATGGCAGGAAGCCAGAGAAGCTATGTGGCAACGCAGACATGAACTATGGGAGGCACTTGCACAGTGTCCTTTTATAGAACATTTTGAAATGGAAAAACGACATATACTTTCCGAAGGTTTTAAAGTAACCTACTATAACAATAGAGAGGAAAAAGTAGAGATGAAGTTTTGGTATGCTACCCCCAACTTTTTTAAGTTGTACGGTATCAAAATAATAGAAGGTAGTATTCCCAGTTTTGAAGGAGAAGGAAACAGAGGAGAGGTTTTGATAGCCAACCGAGCAGCTATGAAAGCTTTGCACTACGACAACCTGTCTGAAGCTTTGGTACAGGAAGAGAACGAGCGTCGGTTAAGTCCCAATGCTCCTCTGCATCCCATTGTTGCCGTTGTTGAGGATTACTATGACCGCCACTTGAGTGCAGGACATCGCCCCATTATCTACAATGTATGCAAACAGCGCAGTGACGATATGTGCCAGATAGCCTATACCCCCGGACGACTTAAAGATGTACTTGACTATTTGCGCGACACAGAGCTGCGTATCTATGGTTGTACAGACTTCGAATATACTTTATTGGAAGATGAATGGCATAAACTATATCAAAAAGACCGGCAGATAGCGGTTATCTATTCTTGTTTCGCACTGATAGCTGTCTTGATATCTTGTTTAGGGCTATTTGGCATTTCACTTTTTGACATTCGTCAGCGTTATCGGGAAATAGGTATTCGCAAGATTAATGGAGCCGGAATGTGTGCTCTCTACCAATTATTGTTCCGCAAATATATTCTTGTATTAGCTGTGGCATTTATTATAGCCGCTCCTCTGACTTACTATATCATATACCTATATACACAAGATTTCGCAGTGAAGGCATCCGTGGGTATAGGAATATATGTTATATCGTTACTGATAGTGGCTTTCATCTCACTGGGAACATTATTTTGGCAAATACACAAGGCTGCGAAGATAAATCCGGCAGAAGTAATCAAAGCGGAATAAAATAAAATTAAGATATGAAGTTGGTACAGTTATCTATAAGGACATTATATCGTTTCAAGATATATACAGCCATCAATATATTAGGATTGGCTTTAAGTCTGGCATGTGTCATCATAATCTCCCGCTACGTGAAGCAGGAAAATGATGTAGATTGTTATAGTCCCAACAAAGACCGGATAGGCATCATGGTGCAGGAATACAAAGATGACAACAATAAAACGGCAGTTATCGGAGGTCCCCTCGAAGATGCAGACATAGAAGCGATGTCCACTTTCGTATGGTTCAATAAAGACTATATCATAAAGGAAGAAAAACATATTGATGTAGAAACGATTGTAGCAGACAGCTTGTTTCTAATAGTGACTGATTTTCCCATGAAATATGGAAAAGCCGAATCATGGGCGGCGTCTCCACAAACCGCCTTTATCACAGAAGAGCTGAGTGAGAAACTATTCGGGAACATAAATTCTATCGGCAAAACCATTGAATACTCTACCGGTGACCCTCTTACGGTGACCGGAGTTATCGGCAAAGACAGAGGGAAACGCTCGCTTCATTTCGACTTGCTTGTTCCTGAAACATTGCAGAAGGATTGGGAGTTCCGTTTCCCGATGAAAATGGCATTAATTCATAAAGGGGCTTCCTTTACGAAGATAAATGCACGGCATGCAGCGTTCCGGCAATCTCCACGTGCTGCGGATGTTGAATTCAGGTATCAACTGCTTCCCATGCGTGAAGTGTATTTTCATCCAGCCATTGATGTTTGGCAGGACATGCTGCAAAGGGGGAATTTACCACAGCTACATCTATTGGCACTTGTTGCTGTACTAATTTTAATTGTAGGCATCTTCAATTTTATGAGTCTTTATACGGTTGTATTATTGAAACGAAGCAAAGAATTCGGACTAAAGAAGGTTTTTGGAAACAATTCAGCACAGCTATTCTCCCAACTATATATCGAGAATTTATGTCTGACACTTGTATCATTGTTTATAGCCTGGTTCCTTGTCGAGATTTCTGCCTTTCCCTTAAATAAATATTTTGATGTCATTCAACAGCCTAATGGTATATTTGACATAGGAATAACCATAGCTATCCTGATTTTACTGCCATTGACAGCTTCAATCTATCCGTTTTTTAAATTCAAATACAACACGCCTATCCATTCATTACGGAAAATAGGCAGTGGTGAAAAATCGTCTGTTGTAAGAAACCTCTATCTGAGTATTCAGTATATCGTGGCATTCATTCTAATAGTTGTTTCCATGTTCTTCGCCAAACAACTGTATGAAATGACTCACATAGATTTAGGCTATGACACAGATTCTATCGTTAAAGTCCATTTTGAACGCTATGAACGCAAACAGCCTACCACTGAAGCAGAATATCTGAAACAGACCTCCTTGCGCAAAGCCTCCAAAGAAAATATATCCACTGCAATGAATGCCTCTCCTTTATTCACGGCATGGAATTACTCTTTATCCCCCTATGAATATTTCACCGAATCTCCGGTACTTTTCCGCAAGTTCGGAGAAACCAATTTCAAACAATTGTATTGCATTCCCATTACAGAAGAAGAAATAAGATTTCATGGCTTCCGTTTATCCCAGGGACGTTTATGGGATGCCGACATCGACCATGAAGGTGAAGCCAAACTGATTCTCAATCAAAAAGCCATGCAACTCTTCGGACTCGAAAGCGCAATCAATGCCCGGCTGGAACCCCAACAACCTTTATGGCCGCGTAGGGATTTGAACCCTTATCAGATTATAGGTATCGTCGAAGATTTTTATTGCGGACATTTATCCCAACCGGTTCTTCCTATAGCTTTTATATACGGTGAAACATATCTTTCACAAATTCCTTTGCAAGCTAAAATTGCTCCAGGACATCAAAAAGATGCCGTTGCCTTCCTGGAAAACCTACACAACGACAATGCTGATGGAGCCTTCAATTATACTTTTGCAAAACAGGAAGTTGAGAATCTCTATAAGTCAGACAAGCAAATAACCATCACCTATTCCTTTTTCGCCTTTATGGCCATTCTAATATCCTCAATAGCTTTGTTTGGATTGTCCTTATTTGACATACAACAAAGATACCGGGAAATAGCTATACGAAAAGTACATGGCGCTACACATAAGGAAATTTTATTGTTATTACTCAAAAAATACATTATCATATTAGCAATGTCATTTTTGATTGCCATTTCTATATCTTATTGGGGAATAACCATTTATCTGAAAGATTTTGCCTACAAAGCCAACATCAGCAGCTGGTTGTTCATTATTGCAGCAATCATCATATCATTAATTTCCATATTAACATTGGTTTATCAAGTAAAAAAGGCTGCACGACAGAATCCGGCGGAAGTAATCAAAAGCGAATAATACAATAATGATACTATTATGATAAGACATTATATTAAAACAGCATTCAGAAACCTATTAAAGTACAAGGCACAGAATATCATCTCTATCATCGGACTGTCGGTAGGTATACTTTGTTTTAGTATCTGCCTATATTGCAGCCGCTATATAAATTCTACCGACAAGTGCTTTACCCACTGGGAACGCATTGCAGACATAAACCTATACACTCCAGCAGAAGAACCTTATTCCGGAACTCCCGCTACGTTGTTTGAGAGTCTGCGCCAATTGCAATTCCAAGAAGTAGAAGCATTTACTTTTGTTGCCTATCCCCGCCCACGTAGCTACAATGTGGAAACTATCGACAAGGAAGAACTGCCTTACGAAGATTTATATGCTATGGAAGTAGATACAGCCTACCATAGCGTGTTCACCCCGGAAGTATTACAAGGTTCATGGGCTGTAGCATCGCAAACTCCCAATGCCGTGATACTGACACGCTCTCTGGCACACAAAATATTTGGTCTCGGAGAGAATCCGATAGGAAAGCGAATGACCTTAGCACAACGGCTTTTCTCTTCACCTGATACCACACCACGAACAGGAGGTACCATCTATACCATACAAGCGATAATAGAAGATATTCCATTGAATACCAGCCTTAGCTTTCTCCAAAAGATTGATATGTTAATCTTGAACGACAGCGAAGGACTTATACAATTCGATGGACGAGACAGTATGACCGGTGGACTTACTTTTGCTCTTCTTCGTCCGGGCAAAACATCCGCGCAACTTGAAGCCAGTTTCCGTGCAATGGACTTGAAGCACACAATATTCAATGAGAAAAATACCGTATCAGCCTCGAATTTCGGAAAACTTTTTCGGGAGAAATCCGTTGCCCCTTACTTTGCCGGAATCACATTCATTGTCGGCCTTTTGATTCTACTGACTGGTCTACTCAACTTTTTTCATTTTTTGACGGGGAGTTATCTGAACCGTTCGCACGAGTTCGGCATTCGTAAAGTGAATGGAAGTAATGGCAACAAACTATTTTGGTTACTTTTTACCCAAGCCATTATCATTTCGTTCATAGCCTTCTTATTGACTTTCTGTCTGATAGAAATATTTACCCCTTACCTTTCATTCTCTTTATTTGATTTCACATTAGTCATTGAACGGGACCTATTATTGATACAGACAATAGAATATATGGCAGGCGTTATTTTACTATGCTTATTACTCTGCTTGTTTACCGTATGGAGGATGAAGCATGCCTCCATCCAGTCAAGTATTTACAAGAACAAATCCAAACGCCACAAACAGAAGATACGAAATTGTCTTTTGGGTATCCAATTTTTCATCTGTTGGTTATTCATAGTCTTTACAGTCGCTTTATATTTGCAGGCTAACAAGACCGGTTCCACACTGTTCAACACACTGACAGAAAAAGAAAAGTCCGAAATCATCAGTATTCCTATGGATTACCGTTTTATGAAAAATGACGAAAAGCTTGCTCTCATAGAGCGCATCAGTCAACATCCGGATATAAAAGATAAAATGCTGACAGATATTAATTATCTGAAAGGTATTTCGGGAACAAGCATGCAGACAGAAAAAGATAACCGGGAAAGTAGCCTTGAAGTCAATATAATGAATGTTCCTAATAACTTTTTCGAGTTTATGAATATCCCCATTCTCTCCGGGCATGTCCTGAAGACAAATAGTGACATGGTAGCAGACCGTAAATTGGTAGAACGTATAAAGAAGGATTTACTGGGAACCACCTTGTACAATTATCAAGATAGCTACACGGTATGCGGCATTTGTTCCGATTTTGTAGCCGACACTTACAATCAGAGCCAGGGCTTCGTCTTTCTGCCTTGTGATTTCAAATATTATGTAGGTCATTGCTATTTGAAGTGTGTACCCGGAAAAGCAGAAGAAGTAGAGGCTTTCGTTAAGAAAATGCTGGAAGAGAATCTTCCACCGAGTATACAATTACACATTTCGACCTTGCAGGAAGACATTCACCAAGCGCAAGCCATCGAGAACAACATGAAAGGGATAATCTTATTCTTCTCATTTGTCAGCCTTATAATCACTTTATTAGGCGTCTATTCGGCAATCACACTGGATACGGAACGCAGACAAAAGGAAGTGGCAATCCGTAAAGTAAATGGTGCAGGATTGAAACAGATTATCATATTGTTTGCCCGTACGTATATTTATCAGCTTGTACTCTCGGCAACAATGGCATTTCCTTTATGTTATGCCATACTGCAGTTATGGAAAAACATGTATATCGTATTCTTTAATGACGGCCCGCTATTTTGGATTTCAATCTTCATAATCGTAGCTGTCATTACTACTCTGACTATTATTTTCCGTATTCTGAAAATAGCAAGGACAAATCCGGCAGAAGTCATTAAAAACGAATAAGAAAATATATTTACCTAAAGATTATGACCATACTTACAATCCTAAAAATAATTACCCGCAGTTGGTGGAGAAACAAAGTTTTCTTCTTCATTTCTATAGTCAGTCTGGCTATAGGGCTAGCATGTACAAACTTGCTGTTCACCTATTATGTACATGATTACAATATAGAGAGTGGCAATCGGGACAAGAACCGTATTTTCTGTCTGCGTCAGGATAATCCGATGCAGGACGGAAGCAAGGTGGCCTATGCTGATGCCAATATTCCCCCTATGCTGAAAGAAAAATATGCAGAAGTGGAAGACTACCTGCGTATCAATTCTCTGGTTCCACAATATTGTAAATATGGAGGGGAGATTTACCACGATATAACCTTTATATCTGCCGATACTACTTTGCAACATTTCTTCCACTATCATCCCATTGCCGGTAGTTTAAAGCAAGTATTGGAACAACCGGGCAAAGTAGCACTCAGTGAAGCTTTTGCACATAAACTGTTTGGAGATAAAAATCCATTAGGAGAATTGCTGGAAATAAAAACCATGACTGATACCCAAAGTTATGAAGTGGCAGCCATATTAAAGTCACGGTCACAATCATTGCTCCAATTCGACATGATTACCGGGAATAACAAAGACTTTTGGGGTGGAATGACGTTTCTGAAACTAATTCCAAATACCGATGCCCAACAGTTTACCGAAAAAATCAACCACGACAAGATTCCCACTTTGATTCCGGAAAAGACACAATATTACGTCGACCCTCTGTCCGACATCTACTTTACTACACCGGACTACGATACACAACAACCTCTGCCGTATATCAATCAAAGTAATGTGCAATTATTGTATATCAGCCTTGCTGCCGCCTTGTTGGTACTTATCATAGCCTGCTGCAACTATACCAACATGAGCCTGAGCCGTGTATTGCAACAGCTCAAAATGATACATGTGGAGAAACTGATGGGAAGCAGCTTGAAGGATATCCGCATCCAACTGTTTGGTGATGCATTCCTCACTGTGCTGCTGGCATTCGGATTATCTTTACTCATCATCAACGACTGTCTGTCTTTTTTCAATGGATTATTTGCATCCCATTTAAACGTACATTTCTTTTTCAGCCTACAGATGCTACCCTTGTTAGTACTCTTTGTACTAGTTATGTCCATTGTCCCTGCCTGGTATATCAGCCATAGACTTTCACAACTCTCATTCAGCGAATACAAGACACTTTACGGAGGTAAAAAGAAACAACGTTTCATAGCTTTGCTGGTCATTCTTCAGTTTTCCATTTCTATAGGGCTGATATTCGCTACTCTCGTTGCCAATGAACAAATCAATCTCATCAAGGAACGGGCCTACTGTTACGAAAATCAGATTGAAATAGGAGATTTCAATGCCGCACCGGCTACAATACTTAAAGAAGAGCTGGAGAAACATGTACAAGGAATAGAGTCCATCGCCCTGTCACAAGGCTCCATATTGAATTCATGGATACGTGAGCTATCCATCAAACAAGCCGACGGTACGGAAAAAAGTTCCTACCTATTAATGCTGTATAGTGATGCCAATCTGGTAAAAACGATGGGGTTCAAACTCTTGTCCGGCAACGCTCCCGAACAACTGCAAAAACAATATGCCTATCCTGCACTGGTCAACGAAAGCTATGTCAGAATGCTGATTCCAGCAGGAATAAATGCCATTGGAAAACCTTTGAAAGAATTTGACCAGTCTGCCGATTCTTTATACATCATCGGCGGTGTATTAGAGGACTTCCCGTTCAGTTCATTGGAAAATGAAATTACCCCGGTCATACTTTACCTTCCACCTACAGAGAGAATGTCGGGTGCCAACTATCTGCAGATTAAGCTGATTGAAAGCAATAAACAAGAAACACTACATCAAATAGCCCAAATATGGGAAAAGATGAATGAAGGGGAGATATTTCAATACACAGACATGCACCAAGACTTTATGAAACGCAATGGTAAAGTCTTGTCTCTCTCCAAACTCCTTATCGCCTATTCTCTGATTGGCTTGATATTGACCTGCTTCGGCTTATTCGGCATTTCATGGTATGCCACTCGCCAGCGTATCCGCGAAATCAGCATTCGCAAGATTCATGGAGCAACATCCCGACAAATCGTGCTGTTGCTGAATAAACCATTCTGCCTGCAAATTCTGCTTGCATATATTCTAGCTGTCCCCATTGTCTATTGGCTCATGCACCATTGGCATGAACAGTTTGCCTATAAAGCCCCCTTCACCGTTATGGACTTTCTATTGCCACTATGTATTGTCTGGATAATATCTGCCGTCACAGTGTGTCTGCAAAGTTATTTGCTGAACAAAACAAATCCGATTGACTGCATCAAATCCGAGTAAGAAATAATATATTTATAACCCATAAAAACAAAGCATTATGATTAAGACAGTAAACTTACAGAAGATTTTCAAGACCGAGGAAGTACAGACTCTGGCTTTGAACGACGTAAACATTGAAGTGAAAGAAGGGGAGTTTGTTGCTATCATGGGACCTTCAGGCTGCGGAAAATCCACTTTACTGAATATCCTCGGTCTGTTGGACAATCCTACATCCGGAGAATATTACTTGAATGGGACGGAAGTATCCAAATATACAGAAGCCCAACGTACCAACTTGCGTAAAGGAGTCATCGGCTTTGTATTCCAAAGTTTCAACCTGATTGATGAGCTGAATGTATACGAAAACATCGAACTGCCGCTACTCTACATGGGCATTCCTGCCACCGAACGCAAGCGCCGGGTGGAAACCGCTATGGAGCGTATGGCAATCATGCACCGCAGCAAGCACTTCCCGCAACAATTGTCCGGCGGACAACAGCAACGCGTGGCAATCGCCCGTGCAGTCGTATCAAACCCTAAACTGATACTTGCCGATGAGCCTACCGGTAACCTCGATTCAAAGAACGGAAAAGAGGTAATGGAACTACTGAATGAACTGAATAAGGAAGGCACTACGATTGTCATGGTGACACACTCACAACATGATGCCGGATTTGCCGGACGTATCATCAATCTGTTTGACGGGCAGGTAGTGACGGAAGCTAACTTATAATTCACGCTTCTCCCGATTTATATGCAGGTTGCAATGTTTTTTCCATTGTAATCTGCATGTTTTTTTGGAAATAGCTTTCCTTTTTTTTGTTTCTGTCGTCCGAAATGCCTAATATTGCTACCAATAAACTTTTTACTTCCACATTTTAAATAACAGAAAATGAAAACATACACACCGTCCCCTTTGAACGCAGAAAATATCACTTTACCGGATAATTTGACGGAACTCACAGAAGCCATGGCACGCAATGTGCATGAAGTATGGGCTTTGGGAAGAGTGAAAGAAGGATGGAAATACGGAGAGACACGCAATGATGAATTAAAGACACATCCCGGACTTGTACCATACGAAGAGTTACCGGACTCAGAACGAGAATACGACCGGCAAACAGCCATACAGACACTGAAACTGATTATGAAACTGGGATTCGACATACAGAAGAAATAATAATCCAATATCTATTATAGTACTATGAGGACGAGTGAGAACAAGTATTATCCTATCCGGCACTGGTGGAAATTCGTGATTCCTGCCTTTATCATTCTCTTTCTGGTTGCAGCATTGATTGTGACATGCACTACATTCCAAAACCTTATTCAATTCTTTCCATCGCGTGGAATGACCTACCTGATGACACTCCATGCCATCATTTCCCTTAGCGTATGCATCTGTTTTTTTCTATGTATCAAGAGATTAATAGATGTATTCTCATTGAATCTGGAACAAGAAAGAAACATTCTTGCATCCTTGTATCAGGAAAAAGAAAAACGGGAGATTATCAATAACGATGAGAAAGAAATCAATAAACTGAAAGAGAATATCAGAAAAGAATTGAAACAAGAAACTGAAAAAAAGGAAACTGCCTAATGACAAAACAAATATGAATCTGCTAACAAGACTTTTTGCCCTTCATTTTGACCGCTCTTTTTCCGGAAAAGGATGGAGGCAGCTTGCTTGGCTTTTCGGAGTCATAGTAACTGTTTTCTTATTGATATATCTGGTAAGTTTTGCATTTATCTTTCCTGAGCCGTCTCTTGAAGAATGGACCGGTATTGATAAAGACGTACCTATGGGGCGTTTGCTTCAGTTGATTTGTCTGTTCATTGATCCGGGGAATATTGTGGAAGTACCACCTTATCTGCGTTGGTTCTCTCTATTGGTCGTAGTGCTGGGATTAATTTTGTTCTGCGGATTATTGATATCCGTAATCTCCAATATGCTGGAACGCAGAGTTGAGCGATATCGTGAAGGCGATATCGTTTACCCTTTGCAAAACCACATCGTCATTATCGGTTTTGACAACATGGTCCCCACTCTTATCCAGCAAATTTGCGATGACACACATTATGGGAATTGCCATATTCTGATTCAGAGTACCCAACCGGCACAAGAAATCCGTAGCAAAATCCATACGGAACTGGATGCCAAAAATGAAAAAAGAATTGTGGTGCTGCGTGCCCGGCGCGACTCTATCGAGGAGTTGGAAAAACTCTATACTACCAAAGCGCGCGAAGTATTCCTTATCGGAGAGAGGAACGAACATGACCATGACTCACTGAACATAGACTGCCTGAAAAAGATAGTTGACATTCATAAACGATGCAATAAATGTTCCCTCATACCATTCACCGTTCTTTTCGAATATCAGACTACTTTTGCCGCTTTCCAACTGACCGATTTGTCTGCCGAATGGAGAAAATATATAGAATTCCATCCCTTTAACTTCTACGAGGGCTGGGCCAAAAAGATATTGGTAAGCCGGCAATACGGAAAAGGGGAGAACTGTATTGAATATCCTCCTCTCGACCGTGAGGCAATAACCTATGAAAGCGAAAAGCATGTTCATCTTGTTATCATCGGTATGAGCCGTATGGGAGTGGCAATAGGAGTGGAAGCTGCCCATCTGTTGCATTTTCCAAACTTCTGCCGGGACAAGAACATAAAAAGTGTCATTACCTTCATTGATGAAAATGCCGACCGGGAAATGAATTTCTTTTGTGGACGATACCGCCATTATTTCGAGATATCGTCTACCCATTATTACGACATGAGCAAGGACGAAAGGCACGAGAGATTTGTCCTTCCCACCCGTTTTAAAGGAAAAGATGCAGACTTTCTGGATGTGGAATTCGAATTTATCAAAGGCCGTGCGGAAACTCCTGCCATCCAGAACCTAATTAAAGAATGGGTACATGACTCAGGCCAAGTATTGACGATTGCCGTCTGCCTCAATTATCCTCCTCAAAGCATGGCAATGGGATTATATCTGCCGGACGATGTATATGATGAAAATATCCCAGTTTCTGTCCGTCAGGAAACCTCCAGTGCACTGCTCAATATGCTTAACAGTAAAAAGAAAGATGAAGCGATTCATAAATATTCCCATGTTTTTCCTTTTGGAATGCTGGACAACTGTTACGACTTGGACAAAAAAAGCCGGAGGGAGGGACAAATCATCAATTATATATACGATTTCAAGAATAAATATGGAAATGTGCCTCAATCATGCCCACCTGACAATGAGCTGAAAGACTCATGGAACAAACTGTCCGTATCCCTTCAGTGGTCCAATTTGTACAGTGCATATTCCATTAGTCCCAAGCTACGCTCCATAGGCATTACGGATGGTTACGTGAAACTGGACAACGACCAGATAACATTGCTTGCCGAAGTCGAACATAACCGTTGGAACATGGAGAAGCTGCTGCTTGGCTTCCGTAAACCCACCGCCGAAGAAGAAGAGTTAATCTATGGCAGCAAGGAAATGGGAGACATCTTCAAAAAGAAACGCTTTGTGCATCCCGATATACGTCCGTATGATGAATTGAAGGAAAGCTCAAAAGCGTATGACAGATGTATCACAGCCGGCATTCCGCTAGTCGTAAACAACAACACATAGAAAGTAACCAACACTATATTATGAAAACATACCATGTATTTATAGCCTCTTCGCTGAGTTTTCAGAAAGAAAGGGATTTAATGGAAAAAGTCCTGACGGAAAGAAACAACAGCGAACTCAATATTGTAGTGCACCGGCACGAAAAAAATGGAGACAACGATTTAGCTAAAGGCGATACGCAGGAAATCATAAATTCAGAGATAAGGCAATGTGACGTCATCATCTTCTTCGCCGGAAACTGGATACGCTCCAAGACCATCGGAGAGTTTAATGTTGCCATCGAAAATGCATCCAACAAACATATCTATTTCTATCAGAATCCGACATTGGAATACACCCAGGAAGACTGGACAAACACTACTTTATGGAAAGACTTCTATGCGGAATACATGCAAAAGCACCTGGACGACGATACCGTTATCGAGCGGTATGAGAAGCAGTGCAATACGCTGGAGCAGCTAAGGGACGCGTTGGTCAAGGATCGTGAAAGTTTTCTCAATAATCCCTTTTGCGCAATCTCTTGCCATAAGATGGAGTATGATAAAATTATTCCCAACAGCCAAGCCAACCGTCGCAGAGGCAACCTGGACTACTATTTTATCCGTCCGGAAGTAGACAACAAACTTAAAGAGGAGTTTGACAGCACAAACAAGACAATCATCGTCACCGGTCAATCCACTTCGGGAAAGACTATTGCCGTTTGCCGAATGCTGAAAAAGCTCCCTCAGGAATATTATGTGGTCATTTTGAATGCCGATACGACCAAAGAACAGTTAGAACGGCTTTCTGTATCCCAATTCCAGCATGGCAAAAAAATTCTTCTACTGGACGATTTGCAGCTGTTGTTTTGGAAAGAAGAGAATGAAAAGCCGATACCCATTGACAGAGAATTACTTCGCAAGTTATCGGAAATCCTTCACATCGGCAATCCGGACTTCAAGGTTATTGCCACTACAAGCTATAGCTTCAAGGAAGTGAAATCCATGCTTACTTTCAATGAAATGGTTCCTCCGGCCATAGTCGAAGTGGGCATCAAACCTTTATCCTTCAAAAAAATAAATGAATATGCCCGCGAGCTCAGGACATACGGCTATCTTAAACTCCGACCCGAAGCCGGCATGACTATCGGTTCCTTGTTTTTCGACATAGACAGAATCAAGACCAGATATAACAACCAGTTCCAGAACAGCAATTTAAGCAACCTGCAGAAATCCATGCTTCGACAACTCTGCCACGCCATAAAATGTTTGTGGATGTGGAAAAAGAGAAGCCGCAATAAAATAGACCTATTGCTCGATTTCCTCAAATTCACCTATGAGAACAGTTACGAAAAGGCCGACAGAAGCACCATCTGTGAATTGGCAGGCAAAGTAGATGATTTGATTTATTATCAGGACATTGAAAAGGACACATTTGAAGTTGAAGACATCATAGTAACCCAGGTTTTCCAGTACTATAGCAGTGAACCGTCCGATGACCTACTGGCAACTGAAAAGAAAGCCATAAAGGGCATATTCCGCTATATCTACTACAAAGACAGACCGAACTTTTTCAAAAATACAACCAAGATCCTGCATCGGGTGAAAAACTGTTCGGTAAATGCCCCCGAACTCCAACAGTATATCATCAATGATGTTGTAAGCCGCATTTATAAAAACGAACAAACGCTATATACAAGTAAGGAACTGGGAACAAACCCGGAAGGCGTTTCCATTGATTGGGTGGACGCCTATATTGGCAATATAGCCAATTTTGCTCCTACCAATGCAGAGGCCATCCATATTTGGAAATTAACAAAAAAATATAATAGGAGAGAACTGAATGTGCTGCGGTGGCTCTTACCCAGACTGCAGACACAACAAGATAAGGACATTGTACACAAGGATTTGCTCAATGAACAAGGGCAAATGCAAGACAAGTATATAGAAAACTCGTATATTGAATTTCAGACAGAATTGGTACGGTTCCTCGACATGGACGAAGCCAAAGAAATATACCTCAACGCTTCCTTTATATACGAAGCTTCCCCAAGTGCCGATGATGACGACATAGATGATTTCTTCTCCGATTCTGCAGAGAGCGCCCATGGACAGGAAAGCAACAATGAGACTTATCTGACAGAACTGAAAGAGAAAAGAATACGTAATTTCGCCAGGCAGCTTATGCATAAAGCACAGACTCTGGCTGACATACACGACATCAAGAACTTCTTGCAGAAGAATGATAAAGGGGTAGTTCCCCACGACGATGCAGTCTTTTTCTTCAACTTTATTGCTCCCTACACCTGGCTGGAAGTTTTCAAAAGATTCAGCCAGCCGGAAGAGCTGGTTGCATTCTTCAACGAACTGACAGAACTGTCTGTCGACAAAAAAGAGGATACCAGTATGTTCCTGAACAAGACCGAAGTGTTGAATGGAGCACTCGAAAACATACCGTCCTCTTATGCCTATGATTTATGGAACCGTATGGGGAATAACTGTGATGGCTACTCATTGAACTTTATGCTCCAAAAGGCTAAAAATTTTGAGCAGGCCAAAGGAATCTTCAACACTTTTATGGAAAGGCTGGAGCAGCAAGAAGAAGAAAACAAGACCAAACTGAAAGTGGGTGAAATCTACCTGAACGACTTATTGGATACGACCTCCACTTATAGCGGGATTAAGGAATGCGAGGAACTGTTCCATAAATACCATTTACTGGAAGCAGACCAGTCTTTACTGGATTACCCGAGCCAGCACACACAAGGTATCCTATACCAACGCATGACCCTAAAGGAAATCAAGGCACATATGAAGAGACATCGTCCCCAAAACGGCGATGAATCTCGAAATATAAGAACAATCGTACAATTCATTCTGAAAATATCAAATTATGAAGAGGCGTATCAGGCACTGTTCGGAGAAACTCCCGATTGTATTACTCCGGAAGAACAACAGATTTTGAATCATTCGCCCTACGTTGTCTCCGAAATGTTCAATAAGGTAAAGACTCCGGAAGAAGGAGGAGTCGCAAGGGATTTCTTCGAGAACCGGCTGGACAAGTCACTGCTCAATCATCCTGATGCCAATATCTTGAATATCATTATCAATAACCGGTTCATATATCCCTATTATGAACAAAAAGTGGACATGATAAAGCGGATGTCCGAAAAATACACCGTACAACAGAACAGTTATACACATAAACATTTACTCTATCACCTGACCAACCACACCCAAGATTCACTTCCTCCGGAAGAAATACAACTGATTATAAATGAGGAAATAATGAAAAGCCTGGATGCGCCAAAGGATGTATTGAAGCAAATGCTTATCCAGCGATACTATGCCGGAAGAGCACAAGACAACGTTCCGCAGCCTTTTCCCATTTATACATCGGAAGGGTGGAAAATTAAAGAAAGCACTATTCTGGAATATGTGTATTGTCTGCTGGACGTGGGCGTATATGATGGAGGAATTATCTTCTGTTGCATGAAGGCATTGCTCCGTCAGAATGATAAGGAAAACGCCCAACGGCTGCAAGAGCAAGCAATCAATAAAAAGGTTTTTATCAATTACGATTCATATTGTATGTTGAAAAAGTTAGGAGCCGTCATTCCCAAACCCTACCTATTTGTCGAACATTATCCAATTATGAAGGACATATGCTATCAAATGCGGGAACGCGGCATGACCTTCGAAGAAGCCGAAAGCCGTATAAAAGAGATGGAAGATGATTTACATATTTCCATTGCACGCACACAAATCTACTGGAACAATGTCATCAGCCGCATGGCCAACAACAGAACAAACAAAAAACTGGTGCTTCAGAATACTCTGAAATTCATCGATGAACACCATGTGCCGATGAGTCCGGAAATATATTACTCCCTTTTACACACAATCACTTCCATTGAAGACTATACAAAAGTCAAAGGTTTATATAAAGGCGAATTGAATATAGGACATATCTTCGTACTTCTAAAGAAGATTCCAGAATTTGCCAAATATAGAATTGCCGAATGGGCATTTGTCGCCTGCTTGCGTCAGGAGTTTGATGAATGGTATGACATTCTATGTTCCATCAGTGAGAAAGAGCAGGAGAAAAGAATTAAAATCATGTTACAGTCCGAGCGCTACAAGCAACTGCAAGTCATCACCCCCAAAGGGTATCTTAACCAGACTTTCTTGTTCTGGTGGACTATCCGCTACGCCGTCTCAGAGACTGAAGAGCAACGGAAGGCAGAATTGGATACCCTTGTCACAATGATACCCAACCCCTTTGTACCTCAGTATCCGAAAATGATAGAGAAGTTCTTTATACCTTATCCGCAAGACTTGCTTGAAATCATTCGAGAATATATAGGCCGGATTATTTCATCCGAGCCGCAATAGCCAGCAATACCCCGAGCACCACACCCAATATCGCTGCAAACAGCACCCGCATTTCTCCCGGCAGGAGGAATGTGATGGTGTGTGCCGGATACCAGAAGAAAGGAATTGTTTTCTTGAAGACAAAATTCCATTGTGCATCCCAATTCAGATGCGTAATGATGCGGGTCATCGGGATAGGAGTGAGGAGGCTGCGAGGCGAACCGCCACAATCCAGGATATGCGTATCCGTAATCTTATGGAATGTCATGAATACCGGAGCGAAAATGGTATTCATAGCAACTGAAATGGCGAGGGCTATCCATAATTTGTCCAGGCAGAATTCTCCGTTTATAATGGCGGCGGCATTTGCCATTCCCATATATTCCATAAATTGCGGCACACCTTTGGAGAAGATTATCATGGCCGCATTGATACCCATTCCCAGCAGTCCCCACACTACGGCACGCGGCAGTACGCCAAATCCTTTTCGGTTATAGACTCCGGCACTGATACGAAGTCCCAGCATCTCACCCAGTGTAGCAAGAATTCCGAATTTAACGAAACTCATTACCATGCCATGTGCAGCGTTGAAAGACTTATACCAATTGTAGATGGATTCACTCACAAAGAATGGCAGGAATATTATCACCAGAACAAAAATAAAGAGGAAGTCTTGTTTTTTCATACAAAAGTCATGTTTTTCATAAATAATGTGGCAAACATACTAAAATTATTCTAATTTAAAAGCAAATAAGTAAATAAAAGAAGTTTTACCAAACAGAACAAAGTGTTTCCCTTAACCGAACAGTGTGTTTCATTAAAGAGAACACTTCGTTTCCCTTAAAAGAACAGTTTGTTTCCTATAAGAAAACACTTTGTTTTCTATAGCTAAAACAAAGTGTTCAGCACTGTGAACTAACGAACTATCCCATTAGCTTCCTCAGAAGCCCATATCATAGTCTCGGCACAAAAAAAGTGGGATTCAGAGAAACCTCTGATCCCACTTCATCATAGTAAGCAACGGATAGTTATTTCTTATCCTTCATATATTCATCCGCTTTCTCCTTGGCACGTGCCACGCGCTTGGCTGTATCCGGATGAGAAGAGAACATCTTCTGGAACTTGGATTCCTTCGGTGCCTCCGCTGAAAGTTCAAGCAATTTGTTCAAAGCATTGTACATGGCATACGGATCGAGATTATTCTTGATGCAGAATTCAAAGCCGTAATCATCCGCTTCCGTCTCCTGCTTCTGGGAGTATTGAGCACCTGCCAATGCCTCGGCCATGGCACCCAGTTCAGAATCACTCAATTTGGATACCGTAGAACTTGCCGCACCGGCAGCATTCTTCACAGCCGAACGAAGGTAAGCATTCTTCATCGCATCTTTGGAATCCGTATGGATGACGTGACCTATCTCGTGGCCGACAACTGCCATCACTTCATCATCCGTCATGATGTCCATCAGTCCGGCACAGATGCGTACACTACCATCACCGCACGCAAAGGCATTCACATCTATTACTTCATAAACACCGAAGTTCACCTTCAAGCCGTCCACTTCCTTGATATTTCCGGTCAGCTTCTCCAGGCGCTTGCCGTAATCCGTATCGGGCTTTGTCAGCGGATTGTGCGTATCCATCCATTCCATATATTCCTTGCTCATCGCTGCAATGTCAGCATCGGACAATGAAATGGCCTTGACGGCATCTGTACCAGCTTGGACAACTTTGTTCACATTGATTTTCTTTCCACCGATTTTGAACTGCGCATAGGCAGTGGTGGTACAACTCATTCCACATACTACAGCAGTAATGATGAAGAAGTTCTTTTTCATGTACTTTACGATTTAATTTTAATCCTACTTCGCTTTGTCTATAAAAAAAACCGCCTAATCATTATTAAACGGTTTTCCGAATATCTGTTTAAATCAAGTTTACTTGATGATACCCAATTCCTTGAAACATTTAGTCAATTTTTCTACAGCATAATCCACTTGTTCGACCGTATGGGTAGCCATCAACGCTACACGCACCAGTGTATCTTGTGGAGCACATGCAGGTGGAATAACGGGGTTGATGAAGATACCTTCGTCAAAAGCCAGCTTCGTTACTATAAATGTCTTCTCTGTATCACGCACATAGAGAGGAATGATAGGAGATTCTGTCTCACCGATTTCGAAGCCTGCATCGCGGAACTTCTTCAAGGCATAGTTAGTGATGTCCCACAGACGTTGGATGCGTTCAGGTTCGGACTTGATGATGTGAAGCGCCTCGCGGGCTGCAGCCGTAGCAGCAGGTGTGCTACTTGCCTGGAATATATAGGAACGGGCATTGTGGCGCAGCCAATTGATTACCGCCTTGTCTCCAGCAACAAAACCACCGATGGAAGCCAATGACTTGCTGAATGTACCCATAATCAGGTCTACATCTTCGGTAACACCGAAATGGTCGCACACACCACGGCCTTGTTTTCCGAATACACCCAAGCCGTGAGCTTCGTCCACGTAAATGCTGGCATTGTATTTCTTCTTCAGGCGGACAATTTCGGGCAGATTGGCCAAGTCACCTTCCATGGAAAATACTCCATCCACAACAATCAGCTTTACAGCATCCGGTTCGCATTTCTGGAGTTCTTTTTCCAAAGCCTCCATATCGTTATGCTTGTACTTCAACTGAGTGGCAAATGCAAGACGGCGGCCATCTACAATGGAAGCGTGGTCACGGTCATCACAAATAATATAATCCCCACGGCCTACAACGGCAGGAATAATACCTTCGTTTACAGTAAATCCGGTAGAAAAACAGAGTGCTTCATCTTTTCCTACGAATTCAGCCAATTCCTTCTCCAGTTCAACATGTATATCGAGTGTTCCGTTCAGAAAGCGGGAACCTGCACAACCGGTGCCATATTTTTCTGTGGCAGCTATCGAGGCATCAATGATACGCTTGTCATATGTCAGTCCCATATATGCATTAGAGCCGAACATCAGAACCTTTTTACCATCCATCATTACCTCTGTATCCTGATGGCTGTTAATTGTGCGGAAATAAGGATATACGCCTTTTGCCATAAACTGCTGCGGCAGGTCGTATTTCGCAAATTTGTCTTGTAGTAAACCCATGAAATATCTTTTATATAATGAATATTTAATTCTATTAAATACAAGTCTTAAAAAACAGGGGGCAAAGATAGCAAAATATGTCGGTATATGTTCTATTTACATTAAAAAAACTACTTATACTTATTTTAAAAAGAATTATGTGGTTAATTTTTCAGATATTTATATTACTTTTGCCAGTTGGAAAACCTGCATAGCAACAACCCTTGCATGAACGAAAACAAGAAGAAAATAGCATTCATCATAAACCCCATATCCGGCACTCAGAGTAAGGAGCAGATACTGAAGTGGCTCGATGAAAAACTGGATAAGGAAAGGTATGCACAAGAAGTGATTTATACCGAACGGGCAGGCCATGCCGTAGAGATAGCGGCACAGAAGGCACAAGAAGATGCACATGCCGTCATCGCCATAGGAGGAGACGGCACCATCAATGAGATAGCCCGCTCACTGGTACATACAAAAACCGCTTTGGGCATCATTCCCTGCGGTTCCGGCAACGGACTTGCCCGCCATCTGCAGATTCCGATGGAGCCGAAAAAGGCCATCGACATCATCAATGACGGACTGATAGACATCATTGACTACGGAAAAATCAACGATGTGCCTTTCTTCTGCACCTGCGGCGTGGGATTCGACGCATTTGTAAGCCTGCAATTCTCCAAGGCGGGAAGGAGAGGACCACTCACTTATCTGGAAAAGACTCTGCTCGAAAGCCTGAAGTACCGTCCGGAAACCTATGAACTGGAAATGGACGGCAGCACCCTGCGATACAAGGCGTTCCTGATAGCCTGCGGAAACGCATCGCAATATGGAAACAATGCGTATATTGCCCCACAAGCCACCTTGAACGACGGACTGCTGGACGTCACCATACTCGAGCCGTTCACTGTGCTCGATGTACCATCGCTCTCTTTCCAGCTCTTCAACAAGACCATTGACCAGAACAGCCGGATTAAGACGTTCCGTTGCCAGACACTCCGTATTCACCGTTCTAAACCGGGGGTAGTCCACTTTGACGGCGACCCGATGATGATGGGAGAGAATGTAGATGTAAAGATTATGAAGAAAGGACTGCAGGTCATTGTTCCCCGGGATGCGGAAAAAGACACTTCGAATGTCTTGCAGCGGGCACAAGACTATATCAACGGACTGAAACAAATTAATGATGCTTTTGTGGAAGACATCGCCCATAAAAACAAGATGATACTGGATAAAAGCAAAAGGCAATTCAAGAAACTGACAAAAATGTAATGTTGTAAAAAAGGTACTAAAGGAGTTTCTGAAAATAACTTTCCCCTTTTGATGCGCCATATAATATGTTTTATGTATTTTTGCATGTTCAAAATAGTAAATAAGTAAATCGTCAAACAGTAAATAAAAAGATGTATAGATCACACACCTGCGGAGAACTCCGTATCTCCGATGTTAACAAGCAAGTGACGCTGGCAGGTTGGGTACAGCGCAGCCGTAAGATGGGAGGCATGACTTTCATTGACCTCCGCGACCGTTACGGAATTACCCAATTAGTGTTCAACGAAGAGGTGAATGCCGAACTTTGCGAGCGTGCCAACCGCTTGGGCCGTGAATTCGTAATCCAAGTTAAGGGTACCGTCAACGAACGTTTCAGCAAAAACCAGCATATCCCGACGGGAGACATTGAAATCATCGTATCGGAACTGGATGTTCTGAACTCATCGCTGACCCCTCCCTTCACCATCGAGGAAAATACGGACGGTGGCGACGATATCCGCATGAAGTACCGTTATCTAGACCTGCGCCGTGCCAATGTACGCAGCAATCTGGAGCTTCGCCATAAAATGACAATTGAAGTACGCAAATACCTGGACAGCCAGGGATTCATCGAAGTGGAAACTCCGATTCTGGTAGGCTCCACACCCGAAGGTGCACGCGATTTCGTCGTTCCTTCACGCATGAACCCGGGACAATTCTATGCCTTGCCTCAAAGCCCGCAGACACTGAAACAGTTGTTGATGGTTTCCGGTTTCGACCGTTACTTCCAGATAGCCAAATGCTTCCGTGACGAAGACCTGCGTGCTGACCGCCAGCCGGAATTCACACAGATTGACTGCGAAATGTCTTTTGTGGAGCAGGATGACGTCATCAACCTCTTCGAAGGCATGGCCAAATATCTGTTCAAGGAAATCCGTGGCGTAGAGATGAACGAGCCGTTCATGCGCATGCCATGGGCAGACGCCATGAAATATTACGGCAGCGACAAGCCCGACCTCCGTTTCGGCATGAAGTTCGTGGAACTGATGGACATCATGAAGGGACACGGATTCCCGGTATTCGACAATGCCGCCTACATCGGCGGTATCTGCGCAGAAGGCGCCGCACACTATACACGCAAACAGCTGGATGCACTGACCGAATTCGTGAAAAGACCGCAAATCGGTGCCAAAGGTATGGTATACGCGCGCGTAGAGGCAGACGGCAACGTAAAATCAAGTGTCGACAAGTTCTATGCGCAGGAAGTATTGCAGGAAATGAAGGCTGCTTTCAACGCCAAGCCGGGTGACCTGATTCTGATTCTGAGCGGTGACGACGCCATGAAGACCCGCAAGCAACTGAACGAGTTGCGCCTTGAAATGGGTAACCAACTGGGATTGCGCGACAAGAACAAGTTCGTCTGCCTTTGGGTGGTTGACTTCCCGATGTTTGAGTGGAGCGATGAAGAAGGCCGCCTGATGGCTATGCACCACCCGTTCACCCATCCGAAAGACGAAGATATTCCTTTGCTGGATACAGACCCGGCAGCTGTCCGTGCAGATGCATACGACATGGTGTGCAACGGTATTGAAGTGGGTGGAGGTTCCATCCGTATCCACGATGCACAGTTGCAGGCAAAAATGTTCGAGATTCTCGGATTCACTCCGGAGAAGGCTCAGGAGCAGTTCGGCTTCCTGATGAATGCCTTCAAATACGGTGCACCTCCTCACGGTGGTCTGGCATACGGTCTGGACCGTTGGGTCAGCATCTTCGCAGGTCTCGACAGTATCCGCGACTGCATTGCATTCCCCAAGAACAACAGTGGACGCGATGTAATGCTGGATGCACCTTCGGCTATTGACCAGAAGCAGCTGGATGAACTGAATCTGATTGTTGAAGTGAAAGAGTAAAAGCAGGTACGGAGTAGGAGAGTGAAAGAGTCTGCACGCATTTTTCGTTTTGCGGTAATCGGCACGCTGAATGCCTTGATTATGGCTGTTACCGTTTGGGTAATGATGGACGAACTGGACATCAACTATATGCTCTCCAATGTAACCGCATATATACTTGCACAGATACACAACTTCATCTGGTGCAAGTACTGGATATTCCCTACAGAAAAAAAGAGCAACACTTGGCGACAAGTGCTGCTCTTTTCTATAGCTTTCGGAATGGCTTACGGAGCGCAATTCCTTTTCCTCATAGGGCTGGTGGAGGGACTGGACTGCAACGAATACCTTGCCCAGTTCCTGGGATTATTCATCTACGGAAGTGTCAATTTCCTAATGAACAAACGGGTGACATTCCGTTAGTTCTCCCCCAGAGATCCCCGTCGTTATCAGTCAAGAAATCGTTTTGTCAATCCGGCATAGGCATCAATTCTGCGGTCGCGCAGGAAAGGCCACCAACGGCGTACATTTTCCGAACGTTCCAAGTCCACCTCTACAACGATATTTTCCGGCCGTTCGTTTCCTGCTTGGGCCAGGAACTCGCCTTGCGGTCCGGCCACAAAACTATTTCCCCAAAACAAGATACCATTGGTCTGCATGGAAGGATCCGGCTCATGTCCCACGCGATTCACTGAAACCACCGGCAAGCCGTTGGCCACAGCATGTCCACGCTGGGAGATAATCCAAGCATTGAGCTGACGCGCCTTTTCATCATCCGTATCACTGCTTTCCCAACCGATAGCCGTAGGATATATTAGTATTTCAGCTCCCTTCAGCGCCATCAGACGTGCTGCTTCCGGATACCATTGGTCCCAGCACACCAAAACTCCCAATTTGCCCAAAGATGTCTGAATAGGTTCGAAGCCTATATCACCGGGAGTAAAATAGAATTTCTCATAATAGGCGGGGTCATCAGGAATATGCATCTTCCGGTATTTCCCGGCAATGCTGCCGTCACGTTCAAAAACAACCGCTGTGTTATGATACAATCCGGGAGCGCGTTTCTCGAACAGAGAAGTGACCAGCACAATATCGTTGGCAGCAGCCAACTCTGAATAGAATCCCGTAGAAGGACCGGGAATCGGTTCTGCCAAGTCGAACAACTGCGTGTTTTCCGTCTGACAGAAATACAGAGAGTTATGCAGCTCCTGCAAAACAACCAATTGAGCCCCATGCGCCGCACATGCCTCTATACTTTTGGCCAAATTCATTAAATTAGTCCTGAGGTCCTTGGTATTGGCCTGCTGGATAATACCTACTTTTATTTTTCTTGTCATCTTATTCTATGGTTTATTGTTTTACTATGTATAATCGACATTACTTCAACACCCCTACGGGATATTGCATGGTAACACAATGCAAAGAGCCGTGTTGCTTAATCAAAGCACGACAATCTATCCCGATAATTTCATAACCGGGAAAAGCCTCCCGCAACACTTCCCCCGCGCGGGCATCATTCTCCGGCTGGCGATAGGTGGGGTAAAGCACTGCATCATTCAGAATCAAGAAATTAGCGTAAGTGGCAGGAAGCCGTTCCCCTTCCTCTTCTATCTTATCGGCCATGGGCAAAGCCAGCAAACGGTAAGGTTCCCCCTTCAACGTACGGAAAGTCTTCAGTTGCTCCTCCATGCGATGCAGTTCTTCGTAATGCTCATCATCCGCATCCTTGCATTGTACATAGGCTATCGTGTCGGCAGGGCAGAAACGGGCCAGCGTGTCTATATGACTGTCCGTATCGTCACCTGCCAAATAACCGTGGTCCAGCCAAAGAACACGTTGCAGGTGAAAAACGGAACGAAGATATTCCTCAATTTCCACCCGGTTCATCTGTCCGTTCCGGTTAGGCGAAAGCAGGCATTCGGAGGTGGTGAGCAACGTACCCATGCCGTCACTTTCGATGGAACCGCCTTCAAGGACAAACCCCAAGCGATTTACATACTTTCCTTTCATCACTTCCGACTCCACCGCACGACGCGTAATCAAATTATCCTTATCGGATGCAAACTTCAATCCCCACCCGTTGAACTTAAAGTCGAGCAGAGATACACCGTCAGCATCCAGTAGGGTGATGGCTCCATGGTCGCGTGCCCAAGTATCATTCGTCTCACACTTCAGGAAACGGACATTTTCCATATTCACCCTGCCGAGAATCTGTTTCTTCACCTCATCCGGTTCTGGGGTTACAATCAGCAATGTCTCCCGGGCGGCTATTTCGTGGGCAATGGCTACAAAACATTCCTGCACTTCGTCCAACATATAGGTCCAGTCTGTACCCGCATGGGGCCATGTAAGCTGTATGCCGCTTTGCAAAGCCCATTCGGCAGGCAAGTGGGGAGCACGTGTCTCTACCTGAAAAGTCATATTCTTGCCAAAACGCACCTGACAGTCCTTCTCTGCGGCACCACCCAGCGGCAGTCCTACAAAATATCCCATATTATTTATCTTTTCTAATTCGTTACTTTTTAAGTTAGCAGAGAGAGGGAGAATAAACCTTAGGTTTAGAATTGCCAAACCTCTACTTCAGACTTCTAAACCTCTACTCTATGATTGTAAACCTCTACTCGTCAATTATCACTTATCTTCCTTCGGTTTCCGGTCGAAGAATGGATTCTTGGAGGATGCACTCACCGGAATGGCAAAGACAGTCTTGCATCCTTTCAGCCAATCCAAACGCTGAGCGGCAAGTCCGGCAGAAAACATGACACGGGTATCCACCCTCAAATCGGCAGCCATGGCACAAGCCGAACCTACAGCTATCCCTACATCCACCGTATTCAAAGCACAAGGTACTCCCTCCGGACGACCGGCACAAGTGGGAAAACCGCAGTGTCCGCAATTCAAACCTTGCGTCTGCTCGCGCGTACCTATTATAATTACACATTCAGCCTGCAAAATGTTGTCCGCATCACGGAGAAAGAACTTCATACCGTGCTCTTCAACCATAGCGACCATCTTTTCAGACAGCTTCTTAATGTCTTCACCCGTAACCAGCGCAGCTTCAATCACATCAATACCTTTTCCTTTCGGTGCCGTGCGCGCAGCAGTCAGCATTTGCCTTGCCACGTCAAGCACATGTTCGTGGCGGCAATCCCGTTCATTCTGTATCATAGTCTTTCTTTCCTGAATTAATTAGTGCGTCAAAGATAGCACAAATATTTTTTTGCACTATCTTTGCGATACAGAAAGATTAAAGGAACACCATGCTGCAAATAGAAAATGCCAGTATCGCCTACGGCAACGATATACTTTTCTCGGGTTTCAACCTGCAATTGGAAAGGGGAGAGATAGCCAGTATCTCCGGCCCTTCGGGATGCGGAAAGTCGTCACTGCTGAATGCCATACTTGGATTTACTCCGTTAAAAGAAGGACGCATCGTCTTGAACGGCATTCTGCTGGATAAAGGAAACGTCGACGTTGTCCGTAAGCAGACTGCATGGATTCCACAAGAACTGGCATTGCCGCTGGAATGGGTAAAGGACATGGTACAATTGCCCTTCGGTTTAAAGGCAAACCGGGGTACACCCTTTTCTGAAACCCGTTTATTTGCATGTTTCGAGGATTTGGGTCTGGAACAAGAGTTATATTACAAACGGGTGAACGAAATATCCGGAGGCCAACGCCAACGGATGATGATAGCCGTAGCCTCAATGATTGGCAAACCACTGACCATTGTCGATGAACCGACTTCCGCTCTCGACTCCGGTTCCGCGGAAAAAGTACTCTCTTTCTTCCGCAGGCAGACAGAAAATGGAAGTGCCATACTGACCGTATCCCATGACAAAAGATTCGCCAACGGATGTGACCGACATATAATCATGAAATAACATACACACTATTGGGAACCATAGATATATCATACCTCAGCCTGGGCATCGGATTATTGCTATTATTAATACCGCTGTTTTACATCTGGAAGTTCAAGACCGGACTGTTGCGCGCTACTGTGATAGGTACGGCACGCATGATTGTCCAGTTGTTCTTCATCGGCATATACTTGAACTACCTCTTTTTATGGGATAACCCGTGGATAAACTTTCTATGGGTAATTGTCATGATATTTGTAGCATCGCAGACGGCATTGGCACGAACACAATTGAAGAGGAAGATTCTGCTCCTGCCCATATCCGCAGGTTTCTTATGCAGTGTAGTATGTGTAGGCTTGTACTTTATCGGAATAGTACTGAGAGTGGAAAACGTATTCAGCGCCCGGTATTTCATCCCTATTTTCGGCATACTGATGGGCAACATGCTATCCAGTAACGTCATAGCCCTCAACACCTATTATAGTGGACTGAAACGGGAACAACAGCTTTACCGGTATCTTCTCGGCAATGGTGCTACAAAAGCGGAAGCACAGGCACCTTTCATCCGCCAAGCCATCATCAAATCCTTCAGTCCGCTGATTGCCAATATATCCGTGATGGGGCTGGTTGCTTTTCCGGGAACCATGATTGGCCAGATATTGGGTGGCAGCAGCCCGAATGTGGCCATCAAATATCAGATGATGATTATGGTCATCACCTTTACCGCCTCCATGCTGTCACTGATGATTACAATCTCTCTGGCTTCCCGCAAGTCGTTCGATGCCTACGGCAAGCTACTGCCGGTGATGGTAGAGAAGAAGGGAAAAAAGGAGCATAAATAACTTCAACGGTGGTGGGCATCCAGTTTTCCGGGGAGATAGCGTAGCTGCACATATTGTACGCCCGGTTTCACAAAGCCGCTGTCCAACATCACTTTCTTTACACGGAATTCTTCAAGCCTATACTGCAGGTAACTTTTGATGCGTTGACTTTGCGGCTTGGTATATGCCAGCAGATTAACTTTTCCCAGCGAATCAATCTCTACCCTTGCCTTGACGGTGCGTAGAGAAAGAGGACCGTCTTTTTTCTTAGCCTGATAATCTTTATCCTTGTCTACCCAAAAGATAGCCGTAGCCTTGGGAGTAGTATCTACCGGCTCCTCCATATCCTCAGATACATCTTTACCGGAACGGTTCGTATCCTGACAAGACAATAACGATAAAAGGAAAAGAAACAAAACAAGTAATGTTTTCATAATAAAGGAGATTAATGTGTCCAACTAATCAAACGTACCCGATGAAGCATATATTATCGGATATATAAAATGTTCTTCACCTTCCGTTTGCGGTTGTTCAAACAATTGTTTGTAGATAGGTTCCGGCTCTGTTTCAGAGAAAAAATCTGCATCAGCAGGATAAATACCATAATACCACCAGGGAGTTCCTTCCATATTATAAGGCTCAATACCCTCGATTACAAACTTATATAATCCAACTGTATCACCATCTTTTATAATGCTTGTATAGGTTCCATAATTGGTCCCCATATTATATCTCAATCCTTTTAAAGGAGCATATTCTTCTTCAGTAAACTCGCCTGCTACATATTTTTTTCTTTTGCATGCAAAAGGAATCTCATATTTTCCTCCATCAGGAGAAAGAATAAAAGGATTGGGTCCATCAACCTCTATTGTATATTCATATTCTACTCCGACTTTTGATAACACCTCGACCAGTTCGTATGCAATATTACTGGCATCGGCGGGAGGGTTGAGCAAAGTTGTTTTTTTCACCAATAAGGTGTATTCATACCCCTTGCTATAATCAAACCCGGCAATTCCTAAAAAGTCCAACGCTTCATATTCATTTTTACCTTCCTCCTTTACCAACATACAATCAATGAAATGATCACTTCCCCAAGGCTGGTAAGTGCCAATCTCGGAAGAGACCTTCATTTTAATGTTTTCTACATTGTCTTGTGGAGTATCACTGTTACAAGAGGTCACACCAATTATAATCAAGAGCGATAAAATTCCGAATAGTTTTTTAGTTTTCATAGATTT
This sequence comes from Bacteroides sp. AF25-38AC, assembly GCF_003602995.1. Classification (NCBI taxonomy): domain Bacteria; kingdom Pseudomonadati; phylum Bacteroidota; class Bacteroidia; order Bacteroidales; family Bacteroidaceae; genus Bacteroides; species Bacteroides sp. AF25-38AC. The sequence continues at coordinate 123,657 of NZ_QTMD01000007.1, forward strand.
AGTTTTATAATAATCGCTCGCAAAGATAGTCTTTTTCGTGATAAAACATTTTTCGATAAGAGTTTTTGTTGGAAGAAAACCGTCTATTACTCAAATTTGTTACTGATATTTTATAAAAAGAATAAAAAACATTCTCAATCCATTGCTTTTTACTATATTTGCAACCAAATTTTCTGTTCACAATGAAAATTAAGGAATTAGTAAGCGCCCTTGAACGGTTCGCGCCTCTGCCATTGCAAGACGGATTTGATAATGCCGGCCTGCAAATCGGATTGACAGATGCGGAAGCAACAGGGGCTTTGTTGTGTCTTGACGTTACTGAAGCTGTACTGGATGAAGCCATTGCATTGGGATATAATGTGGTTATATCACATCACCCCCTCATTTTCAAAGGGTATAAATCCATCACGGGCAGGGATTATGTGGAACGTTGTATCTTGAAAGCCATCAAGAATGACATCGTTGTTTATGCTGCGCACACTAACCTGGATAATGCACCGGGAGGAGTGAACTTCAAGATTGCCGAGAAAATCGGTTTGAAGAATGTCCGTATCCTGGAAGCCAAGGAAAATGCGCTGGTAAAGCTGACCACATTTGTACCGACCGCCCAAGCGGAAGACGTGAGGAAAGCCTTGTTCGACGCTGGATGCGGCAATATCGGCAACTATGATTTGTGCAGTTATAACATGGAAGGCGAGGGGACATTCCGAGCCCGGGAAGGTGCCACCCCATACTGTGGAGCAATAGGGGAGCTGCATACCGAACGTGAAGTACGTATTGAGACAATCATACCCGCCTACAAAAAAGCGGCAACTGTCAAGGCACTGCTTGCGGCACATCCATATGAAGAACCGGTCTATGATATTTATCCCTTGCAAAACTCATGGCCACAAGCCGGAGCCGGTGTCATTGGCGAATTGGAAGTACCGGAGACAGAACTTGAATTCCTGAAACGGATAAAGAAAACCTTCGAAGTAGGGTGTCTCAGACATAACAAACTCCTCGGGCGGGAAATACAGACTGTTGCATTATGTGGCGGCGCCGGCGCTTTCCTAATGCCGCTTGCCATCCGCAACCGTGCAGATGTCTTTATCACCGGCGAGATAAAATACCATGACTATTTCGGACATGATACCGATATATTATTGGCTGAAATAGGGCATTATGAAAGTGAGCAATATACGAAAGAAATATTTTATACAATAATCCGGGATTTGTTTCCTCATTTTGAGGTTCAGATGACCAAAGTGAATACAAACCCCATAAAATACATGTAAGTAAAATGGCTAAAGAAGCAAAAAAAGATCCTCAGGAATTAACCGTAGAACAGAAGTTGAAAGCTTTGTTCCAATTGCAGACAATGCTGTCCAAAATCGATGAAATCAAGACGTTGAGAGGTGAACTTCCACTGGAAGTACAGGACTTGGAAGACGAAATAGCCGGTCTGAGTACCCGTATAGACAGAATCAAGGCAGAAGTTGCCGAGTTGAAATCCTCCATTGCAGGAAAGAAAGTTGAAATTGAAACCGCAAAGGCTTCTGTAGCTAAATATAAAGACCAGCAGGACAACGTACGCAACAACCGCGAATATGACTTCTTAAGCAAGGAAATCGAATTCCAGACATTGGAAATCGAACTCTGCGAAAAGCGTATCAAGGAATTTGCCGCACAAGAGGAAGAAAAATCTCAAGAAGTAGCAGAAAGCACTGCTGCTCTGGAAGAAAGACAAAAGGACCTCGACGTAAAGAAGAGCGAACTGGACGAAATCATCTCCGAGACCAAACAAGAGGAAGAGAAGCTGAGAGACAAAGCCAAAGAACTGGAAACAAAGATTGAACCCCGTCTGCTTCAGTCCTTCAAACGTATCCGTAAGAATTCACGCAATGGACTGGGTATTGTATACGTACAGCGTGATGCTTGCGGTGGTTGCTTCAACAAGATTCCGCCCCAGAGACAATTGGACATCCGCTCACGCAAGAAAATTATCGTTTGCGAATATTGTGGCCGTATCATGATTGACCCGGAATTAGCAGGTATAACTCCCGAACAGAAAGTGGAAGTTGTAAAGGAAAAGCCAGTAAGAGCCAAAAGAAAAATCGTACATATCGGCTCAGATAATTAAAAATAGAACATTTTCTATATATAAAACGGCAATAGTAAAGCACCTATTGCCGTTTTTTTGTTAAATAAGCTCATAAAAACCTGCTATTAGAGAAAAAAGAAGTAGTTTTGTTGCTTGAAAAATTAATAGAATTAAATTAAAAAGCATGAGACTAAACAAATTATTCATACTCTATTCACTTTTCGGAATATTGATGGCATCGTGCATAAAAGATGAAGCACCCAATGCTGAAGCTGATATAACAGGCATCTCTTTTGAAGAAGATGTACTGGCAAGCGCTCGTTTCAATTTAAATCCGTCTTACAATGATAATCTGCAGGCCTACCCCATATTAGTAAAAGTAAAAGAGGGCACTCCTTTAAACAAACTATCCCCCCTGTTTGAGTTGACGCCGGGCGCTACCATTAGTCCGGAAAGTGGTAGTGAACACGATTTCTCTGACGGAAAAAGGGTAAAGTATACCGTAACTTCCGAGAACAAGGCTTGGCAGCGAGTATATTCCATCGGTGTACGCGAACAATCGGTATCAGACATCCCAAATGAATTCCATTTTGAAGACATACGACTTATCAATGGAATTAACCCCAAATACAAATATCAGGAGTTCTATGAAGAACAAGACGGATTGGAACTGACATGGGCCAGTGGAAATGAAGGATTCAACTGGGCAGCCAGTTCATCAGCTACTGAAAATTACCCTACGTCACAATATGACAATGGTAAAAACGGAAAGTGTGCCAAATTAGAAACTCGGCTTACCGGCTCTCTGGGAGCAATGGTAGGTATGCCGATAGCTGCTGGAAATTTGTTTATCGGTGAGTTTGATATGACGAATGCTCTCACCAGCCCATTGAAAGCCACACATTTCGGCACTCCTTTCTGTTATAAGCCCTCACGTCTAAAAGGTTGGTACAAGTACAAAGCCGGTGAACGTTTTTATGAAAACGGTGGATACACCGACCGTAAAGATGTGATGAACATCTATGCAATCTTTTATGAAGGCGAAAGTTACAACGAAGCAGGAGAAGTTACGGAAGTAATATTGGATGGAAATCTGCCAAACCAGAACTATGAACATCCCAGTATGGTAGCTTTAGCTCTAATATCCAATCCCCACGAAACCGATGATTGGGAAGCTTTCGACATTCCTTTTGACTATCAGAGATATGGAAAAGAAATAGATGAAACCAAACTGGCAAAAGGAAAATATAAACTAAGTATCATTTTTGCATCCAGCAAGAACGGTGCAACTTTCGAGGGTGCGCCCGGAAGTACCCTTTTAGTGGATGATGTGGAACTGATTTTCGAATAAGAACCCTGTAGAATTGGAATACAACATGATAAAGAAAATAGTAGCATTTATCGCATTGGCAGTTTACATGCAAACCGCCCTATACGCTCAAGAGAATCAGAATCGTACGCTTATAAACGCTGCCCTGCACGGATGGGAATATGAGATAAGGGCCGGTGTCAGCATCGGTGGTACTTCCCCGCTTCCATTGCCCGTAGAAATACGGAGTATCGATGCCTACAATCCTACTTTAGCTCTTATGCTGGAAGGAAATGCCATCAAGTGGTTAGGAAAAACTAAAAAATGGGGAGTAATAACCGGGGTAAGACTGGAAACCAAAAATATGATTACCAAAGCGACAGTAAAGAACTATGGCATGGAAATCATAGGAAATGACGGTAACCGCTTGAAAGGTAACTGGACGGGAGGAGTAAAAACCAAAGTACGCAATGCCTACATTACTGTCCCCGTACTTGGAGCATATAAAGTCAACTCACGATTGCGAGCCAAAGCAGGTGCATATGTATCCTACCTGATGGATGAGGAATTCTCCGGATATGTATATGAAGGTTATCTGCGTGAAGGTAATCCTACCGGAAAGAAAGTCAACTTCTCCGACGGTGCCATTGCCACTTACGACTTTTCGGATGATTTGCGCAAGTTTGCCTGGGGCGTGCAAGCTGGTGTAGACTGGCGTGCCTTCAAACATCTGAGTGTATTTGCCGACCTTACATGGGGATTGAATGATATTTTCAAGAAAGATTTCAATACAATTACCTTTGCCATGTATCCCATCTACTTGAATGTGGGTTTCGGGTATGCCTTCTAAGATACTCGGGTATACCGAGTAAATACTCATAAACAAATAAAGGTTTAGGTTGTTATCAATCCCATAAAAAGATAACCACCTAAACCTTTATTTATGAATATAAAAGTTTGGAGCACTGCGTTGCTCATATTATGCCTATGTCCTGCGGCTATGGCACAGAAAGCCAACCGCTATCTTGAGAAACCACTCCCACAAGGCTGGGGAAAGGACGCCTCCCATGCCATTCCCGGAGATGACAATCTGTTCAGCGGACAAATACCACCCATTGACGACAAGTGGTGGAAAGCCTTCGATGACCCGATGCTGGATTCATTGATTACGGTAGCCTCCACTCAAAACTATTCCGTACTTTCTGCCATGGACCGTATGGATATGGCTAAATCCAATCTGCGGATAGAACGCGGCAGCTTTTTCCCTTCCATCTCATTGGACGGAGGATGGGCACGGCAGCAAAGCAGCGGCAATGTCAACGCACTTCCGCAATCCATTACCGGTGCATACAGCGCCTCGCTCAACGCCAGTTGGGAGCTGGACGTATTCGGAAGTATCCGCCAACGGGTAAAGGCACAGCGGGAAACCTTCATGGCAAGCAAGGAGGAATATACCTCTGTCATGGTATCCCTCTGTGCCCAGATAGCTTCTGCCTACATCGGACTCCGCGAACTGCAGCAAGAGCTAAGTGTAGTGACCCACAATTGCCATACCCAGGCAGCCGTACTTAACATTACCGAAGTACGCTACAAAACCGGACTGGTGTCCAAACTGGACGTTTCACAAGCCAAATCCGTATATTACAGTACCAAAGCCTCCATCCCACAACTGGAGGCAGGCATCAACCAATACATCACGACGCTCGCAATCTTACTCGGTACTTACCCCCAGCATATCCGCCCCATATTGGAGAAGCCCAGCAAACTGCCCGACTATATGGAACCCATAGGCATCGGTGTTCCTGCCGACCTGCTGCTCCGCCGCCCCGATATACGGCAAGCCGAACGCCAAGTCAACGCGCAGGCGGCAACACTCGGCGCATCTCAAAGTGACTGGCTGCCGCAAGTGTTCCTAAAAGGTTCCATCGGCTATTCCTCCCATGACTTGAAGGACTTGACTAAACGGAACAGTATGACGTTTGAAATTGCTCCAAGCATCAGCTGGACCTTATTCAGCGGTACCAAACTGGTGAATGCCACCCGTCTGGCACGTGCCCAGCTCGATGAATCCATTCACCAGTTCAACCAGACAGTGCTTACCGCCGTGCAGGAAACGGATAATGCCATGAACTCCTATCGCAACTCCATCCAACAGATTGTTGCCATGCGCGAAGTATGCAACCAGGGAGAAGAAACTCTGAAACTCTCCCTCGATTTGTACAAACAAGGACTTACTCCCTTCCAGAACGTACTGGACGCACTACGCTCACTCCTGACATACGAAAATCAGCTGGTGCAGGCACAAGGCAGCTCCTTGCTGCATCTGATAGCCTTATACCAGGCATTGGGAGGTGGATATGAAATGAATCAGAAATAAGAATATAAACTAAACCGAACCGTATATGAAAAATCAAATGTACATCACCCTGCTCATCCTGCCATTGCTGGCAACGGGATGCGGGGGAAGGAAAGAAACGGCACAAACGATGCCCGTTCCCGAGATAAGCGTGGCCCGTCCGACAGTGCAGAACATTACGCTGACGAAAGAATATCCGGGCTACCTGACTTCTGAAAAGACCGTAGACCTGGTAGGCAGAGTCAGCGGAACCTTACAGACCATCGCTTACGCTCCCGGCAGCCGGGTACGCCAGGGACAAGTACTTTTTGTCATCGAACCGACAGTCTATCAAGACAATGTGCGGCAGGCAGAAGCAGAACTCAACACTGCCCGCGCCAACCTGGAATACGCCCAAAACAACTACACACGTATGCAGGAAGCCGTGAAAAGCGATGCTGTAAGCCGTATACAAGTGCTACAAGCACAATCCAACGTGGCAACTTCGCAGGCTGCAGTGAGCAATGCGGAAGCAGCCCTGAACACAGCACGCACCAATCTGAGCTACTGCACCGTCCGTGCTCCCTTCGACGGCACCGTAAGCCGTAACCTGGTGGATGCCGGAGGCTATGTAGGCGGCAGCGTGCAGCCCGTCACATTGGCAACCATCTACAAAGACGACCATTTGTACACCTACTTCAATGTGGCAGACAACCAATGGCTCTCCATGCTGATGCAGCAGGGAGACAGTATCCCCCGGCAAGTGAGTGTCAGCCTGGGTAAAGACGAACTCCTCACTTATCCCGCACAGCTGGACTATCTTTCGCCCAACGTAGACTTGAACACCGGAACTTTGAACATCCGCGCCCGTCTCGACAACCCTAAAGGACTGTTGAAAAGCGGCCTCTACGTCAGCATCACCTTGCCCTACGGAGAGCAACAGCAGGCTATCCTGCTGCCAGACGCCTCCATCGGTACCGACCAGTTGGGGAAATACATATACGTAGTCAACGATTCGAATATAGTGCGCTACCGCCATATAGAAACCGGACAACTGATAGGAGACAGCCTGCGCCAGATAAGGGCAGGCATCACTCCCCGGGAGCGCTACGTCACCAAAGCACTGATGAAGGTAAGGGATGGAATGAAAGTACATCCCATTGACAACTAATATGAATTGATTAATACCAAAGCCTATGTTTTCAAAATTCTTCATAGACCGTCCTATCTTTGCTACCGTATTGGCGCTGCTCATCGTCGTAGCAGGACTGGTCACACTGGGCATCCTGCCCATTGCCCAATATCCGGACATCACACCACCCACCGTGCAGGTCAGTGCCGTATATCCCGGAGCCAATGCGCAGACGGTGGCACAAACCGTCGGCATCCCCATCGAGCAGCAAGTCAACGGAGTGGACGGAATGCTTTACATGTCCTCCAACTCCAGCTCATCGGGCGCTTACTCTCTTACCATTACTTTTGCCGTAGGCACAGACATTGATATGGCTACCGTGCAGGTCCAGAACCGGGTAAGCGTGGCCCAGTCGTCACTACCTACTCCCGTTGTGGTGCAAGGCGTCACTGTACAGAAACAGTCATCGAACATCGTGATGTTCCTCACGATGACGTCGGACAGCAAAGACTACGACGGACTTTACCTCAGCAACTATGCCAAGCTGAATCTCGTAGACCAGTTAACACGCGTGCCCGGTGTAGGCGCCGTCAATGTGATGGGAGCAGGGGACTACTCCATGCGTATCTGGCTCGACCCTGCCGCCATGCGCATCCGCTATCTTTCGCCGGCCGATGTATACCAAGCTATCCAATCACAGAATGTGGAGGTCAGCGCAGGTAACGTAGGGCAACCCATCGGCACAGACAATAAAAATGCCTATCAATACAGCCTGACCGTAAAAGGGCGCCTTACCTCACCCGAAGAGTTCGGCAACATTATCCTGCGTACCGAAACCGGAGGGAAGATACTCCGTCTGCGCGACGTGGCGCATATCGACCTGGGCTCGGCCTCTTACAGCGTAGTATCCCAACTGGACGGGAAACCCACCGCTGCCATCGCTATCTATCAGCAACCTGGCAGCAACTCGCTGGACGTTTCCAAAGGAGTAAAGGCAAAAATGCAGGAACTCTCGCAAAATTTCCCTGCAGGCATACAATACAATGTAACCCTGGACACTACGGATGTCATTCATGCTTCCATAGACGAAGTGATGGTGACGTTCCTTGAAACAACCCTGCTGGTAGTTCTCGTCATCTTCCTGTTCCTGCAGAACTGGCGGGCGGTCGTCATTCCCTGCATCACTATTCCGGTATCACTCATCGGCACACTGGCCGTCATGTCCTTGTTCGGCTTCTCCATCAATACGCTGACACTATTCGGACTGATACTTGCCGTGGCCATCGTGGTGGATGATGCCATTGTGGTGGTGGAGAACTCCACGCGTCTGCTGGACACGGGGCGCTACACCTCCCGCCAGGCTGTGACCGAAGCGATGGGAGAGATTACCGGACCCATTGTCGGGGTAGTGCTGGTGCTGCTTGCCGTATTTATCCCGACAACACTCGTCAGCGGCATATCAGGACAACTGTATAAACAGTTTGCCTTGACCATTGCAGCCAGCACCGTACTTAGCGGATTCAACTCACTGACCCTTACTCCGGCACTCTGTGCCTTGATGCTGCAACCTACCCGGCCTTCCAAAAATCCCCTATATCGGGGGTTCAACCATCTGTACGACAAGACACAAGGAGTCTACGACCGGATAGTGGAGTACCTGCTCCAACGCCCTGTCGCTTCCATCGTTTCATATGCGGTTTTCACATTGATTGCTGTCCTGCTGTTTGTCAAATGGCCGTCCACATTTGTTCCGGAAGAAGATGACGGCTATTTCCTCGCAGTGGTACAACTTCCCCCTGCATCGAGCCTGGAGCGCACCCAAGCCGTAGGAAAGCAGATAAATAAGATTCTCGATTCTTACCCCGAAATAAAGGACTACATCGGCATATCCGGCTTCTCCGTGATGGGAGGTGGAGAGCAAAGCAATGCGGCCACTTACTTCATCGTACTGAAAAACTGGAATGAACGCAAGGGAAAGGAACATACGGCTGAAGCCGTAGTACAGCGCTTCAATATGGAAGTATATGGCATCCAGGAAGCAGAGATATTTGCCATGGTCCCGCCTGCCATCCCCGGACTGGGAGCTACCGGAGGCCTGCAACTCCAATTGGAAGACCGCCACAACCTCGGCGCCACCGAGATGCAGCGTGCTGTAGAGACCTTGATGGAGCATTACCGCAATTATCCGGCACTGGCATCGGTCAGCAGCCAGTACCAAGCCAATGTACCGCAATATTTTTTGAATATAGACCGCGACAAGGTACAGTTGATGGGTATCCCGCTGAACAGTGTATTCACCGCCTTGGGTTACTATATGGGGGAGGCCTACGTCAACGACTATGTACAGTTCGGACACATCTACCAAGTGAAATTGGGGGCGGGCGACCGTGCCCAGCGTGTCATCGACGATGTTCTGAAATTGAGCGTTCCCAATGCATCGGGAGAAATGGTACCTTTCTCTTCCTTCACCCGGGTGGAAGAGCAGTTAGGCATGGACCAGATAAACAGATATAACATGTACTCCACAGCAGCCGTGACCTGCAATGTGGCTCCGGGCAGTAGTTCGGGAGAGGGTATCCGGCAAATGGAAAGTCTAATCAAAGAGCATCTCGGAGACGAGTTCGGCTATGAATGGACTTCGGTAGCCTATCAGGAGACGCAGGCGGGAACCACGACGACTGTCGTATTCGTCATGGCACTGCTGGTTGCCTTCCTTGTACTCGCCGCACAATACGAAAGCTGGACCAGTCCGGTAGCTGCCGTAATGGGACTTCCGGTTGCACTGCTCGGTGCCATGCTGGGATGCTATGTCATGGGGACTCCGGTCAGCATCTACACACAAATTGGAATCATTCTGCTTGTCGCCTTGTCTGCCAAAAACGGTATTCTGATTGTGGAGTTTGCACGTGACTTTCGTGCACAAGGCAATTCAATCCGCGATGCGGCATTCCAGGCCGGACATATCCGCCTGCGACCTATTCTGATGACATCGCTTGCATTCGTATTCGGGGTTATGCCGCTGCTTTTTGCAACCGGAGCAGGGGCGGGAAGCCGTATTGCACTGGGAGCCGCCGTAGTGTTCGGTATGGCACTGAATACCTTGCTTGCCACGGTCTATATTCCTAATTTCTACGAATTGATGCAGAAGTTGCAGGAGAAGTTCAGTAAGAAACAATAGGGAGGATGAGCTACAAGTTATGGATTATGGGTTATAAGCTATCACACTTATAGCCCATAATCCATAACTCATTTTAGCAACTTGCTGCTAAAAGTTGTATCTTTGCGTGCGAATTGCCTCTTAAAGAAATTGAAGTTATGAAAGCATATTTCATCGCCATACTTACCTTATTCACTTGTATAGCTACCGTCGTCCGGGCGCAGCAAATGTCTGAACTTGAAAACCGGATTGACAGTCTGCTCAATGGCAAGAAAGCCACCGTTGGTATAGCCGTATGGACAGACAAAGGAGACATGCTCCGGTATAACGACCATGTACACTTCCCCTTGCTCAGTGTATTCAAATTCCATGTGGCACTGGCCGTACTGGACAAGATGGATAAGCAAAGCATCAGCCTGGACAGCATTGTTTCCATAAAGGCATCCCAAATGCTGCCCAATACCTACAGCCCCCTGCGGAAGAAGTTTCCCGACCAGGATTTCACGATTACGCTTAGGGAACTGATGCAATACAGCATTTCCCAAAGCGACAACAATGCCTGCGACATCTTGATAGAATATGCAGGAGGCATCAAACATATCAATGACTATATCTGCCGGTTGAGTATCGACTCCTTCAACCTCTCGGAAACAGAAGACGGCATGCACTCCAGCTTCGAGGCTGTATACCGCAACTGGAGTACTCCTTCCGCTATGGTCCGACTACTGAGAACGGCTGATGAAAAAGAGTTGTTCTCCAACAAGGAGCTGAAAGACTTCTTGTGGCAGACCATGATAGATACTGAAACCGGTGCCAACAAACTGAAAGGTATGTTGCCAGCCAAAACCGTGGTAGGACACAAGACCGGCTCTTCCGACCGCAATGCCGACGGTATGAAAACTGCAGATAATGATGCCGGCCTCGTTATCCTTCCCGACGGCCGGAAATACTACATTGCCGCCTTCGTCATGGACTCATACGAGACGGATGAGGACAATGCGAACATCATCGCCCGCATATCACGCATGGTATATGATGCGATGAGATGAGAGAGGCAAGGGGGCTATTGGTAGCTCCTCCTATAAGTTTTGATACTCGGGTATATCCTGCAGAAAAGTATAGCTGTTGTGCTCGTAATCTATGCGGCAACAATAATGCTGAAGCCCGTTGCTGACAATCAGATAATCCACTTTCAGCACCATGTTGTAGCGGGTAATCTGGTCGAAAACCTTTTGGGTGATTTCTATTTCAGGCGCCTTGTATTCCACAATCATCCGGGCGGTAAGGTCGCGTCGATAGAGCACTGTATCACAGCGTTTCTTTGTACCGTTCAGCTGTACCTGCACCTCATTTGCCATAAGCGCCTGCGGATACCCCTTGTGAGCAAGAAGAAAGTGGACGAAGTGCTGCCGCACCCATTCTTCAGGGGTCAAGGCGACATAACGACGACGGATTACATCGAAAATAACATTTTTTCCGTTCCTTGCGGCAATTTTAGCATCGAATGCTGGTAGGTTTAACGATAACATTTACTACATTTGTAAGTTAAATAATGGTTCCCGTCTTTTGGGAACACAAATTTAATGAAATCTTATGAAAACAAAAGAAGAAATCGTAGCCAATTGGCTGCCCCGTTACACAAAGCGTAACCTGGAGGATTTTGGAGAGTACATTCTGTTGACCAACTTCAACAAGTACGTAGAGATTTTCGCAGAAAAGTTCAATGTTCCCATTCTCGGTAAAGATGCCAACATGATATCTGCCAGTGCAGAAGGAATGACCATCATTAATTTTGGTATGGGAAGTCCTAATGCCGCCATTATCATGGACTTGCTGAGTGCTATCAAGCCCAAGGCATGTCTGTTTCTGGGTAAGTGCGGCGGTATAGACAAGAAAAATAGAATAGGGGACCTCATCCTTCCCATTGCCGCCATCCGTGGCGAGGGTACCTCCAACGACTACTTCCCACCTGAAGTCCCGTCACTCCCGGCATTTATGCTGCAACGTGCCGTTTCTTCTGCCATCCGCGATTATGCCCGTGACTACTGGACCGGTACCGTATACACCACCAACCGCCGCATTTGGGAACATGACGAGGAATTCAAAGAATATCTGAAGAAAACCCGTGCCATGGCTGTCGATATGGAAACGGCAACCCTATTCAGCTGCGGTTTTGCCAATCATATTCCCACGGGAGCTCTTCTGCTGGTTTCAGACCAACCGATGATTCCGGAAGGTGTAAAAACCGATAAAAGCGACAATCTGGTGACCCAGAATTATGTAAAGGAGCATGTTGAAATCGGCATCGCATCCTTGCGCATGATTATTGATGAAAAGAAAACCGTAAAACACTTGAAGTTCGACTGGTAATCCGTTACGGGACATCCCTCGTATAGCACTTACTTTATTATATGGCAAAACAAGAAACAACCTGTGATGATATTCTAAAAGAGTTGAGAGCCAAGCAATACCGCCCCGTCTACTATCTCATGGGCGAGGAATCGTATTACATAGACCTCATCTCCGACTATATTGTAGACAACGTTCTCACTGACACCGAAAAGGAATTCAACCTGACCGTAGTCTATGGTGCAGATGTCGATATAGCCACTGTCATCAATGCGGCCAAGCGCTATCCGATGATGTCCGAACGCCAGGTCGTAGTCGTAAAGGAAGCGCAGGCCATCCGCAACATGGAGGAGCTTTCATACTACCTGCAAAAACCGTTGAACTCCACCATTCTTGTTCTATGCCACAAACATGGGGTGCTGGACAGAAGAAAGAAGCTGGCGGCCGAAATAGAGAAGGTGGGAGTTCTATTCGAATCCAAGAAGGTGAAGGATGCCCAGTTACCGGCATTCATCACCTCATACATGAAGCGCAAAGGTGTAGACTTGGATCCTAAAGCCACCTCCATGCTTGCCGATTTCGTAGGTACGGACCTCAGCCGCCTTACAGGAGAACTGGAAAAACTGATTATAACTCTTCCAAAAGGTCAGACACGCGTCACCCCCGAACAGATAGAACGTAACATCGGAATCAGTAAGGATTATAATAACTTTGAACTTCGCAGTGCCATTGTAGAAAAAGACATACTAAAGGCCAATAAAATAATAAAATATTTTGAAGAAAATCCGAAAACAAACCCTATCCAGATGACTTTATCTTTACTTTTCGGCTTCTTCTCCAACTTGATGTTGGCTTATTATGCACCCGAAAAGACGGAGCAGGGTATTGCCAGTTTCATAGGATTAAAGACTCCCTGGCAGTCGCGCGAATACCTAAGTGCCATGCGCCGTTACAGCGGAGTAAAGACCATGCAGATAATCGGAGAAATTCGATATGCAGATGCCAAATCCAAAGGAGTAGGAAATTCCTCCCTAAGCGATGGAGATATCCTCCGGGAATTGGTCTTTAAGATTCTACATTAACTTCCATACAGCATACTTTTCCATAAAAAGGGAAAAGCATAAAACAGACTGATTTGATATCATTATGTCATTTTTAGGGGGATTTATCCCCCTTTTTTCTATTTCGGCCCTTAGCATAGACAGTAAAATAGGAGATAATAATCATATTTACAGCAAATTACGTTCATTTATAAGCTCTGAGAATCGTGTTTTTATAACGAATCGACCAATTATACAGAAATAAAGCAAGGATTTAAGTCTTGAAGACTAGAAAATAAATAAAGCATCTTATTTTCTTATTTATGTCACATCTTTTCTCCTTTAGTAAAAAGAAGAGATGGAGCAATTCAGCTTTAAATCGTCATATATGAAATCTGTTACACTTTTCAAGAGTACAATAGTTGTAATACACAACTAGGATAATTGACTATTGTGAATTTAATACATTACATAAATATCTATATGACGGGTGTACTATAACATATGTGATATTATATTTGAAAACACAAATGTAATAAGTAATATTTAATATCGCAAACTGATGGTTTACAAAAATAATAGAGTAGGGGTTAACCCATGTAATTATAATCGATAAATATGTATATATCAATTATATACGATAATTAATCAAATCATTAAATTATATATTATATAAAATGAGCGACAAACAAATGTAATACAGCATTTACCATCAAAAAATAACTATATAATATGCTAATAATTAGACAAATATATTATTTTATTAAACTTACGATAAACACCTATTTTACTCGTAATTTGTATTATAGCATTTGTAATGATGAATATTGTAATAATAACATTTCATCTGTAAACTTTAAAATATCACATTTTTAATTTGCTTTTGTGATGTCGTTTTTTTACTTTTGTAATCCAATAAATAACATGTACAATTGTAATAACACATAAACCATGAGTATAAAAGACAGGTTCAAAATGGTTATGGACCGGGAGAAACTGACAGCAGGAGCTTTTGCCGAGAGTATCGGCGTGGCCCAAGCCACCATTTCTCACATCTTGGGTCCGCGTAACAAATATCCAAGTACGGAAGTCATTCTCCGATTGCATCAACGATACAACGACATAAACTTGGAGTGGCTGCTTACCGGAAAAGGTAATATGAGTAATAATCCGGATTCACCCGAAAACGATGGATTCGACTATCCTTTATTCGCCGAGAATCCGGAAAATCTGTCCAACGGGCCGGAAGAATCTAAAAATCGCAAGGAAATTGCATTAGAGACAGCCCTAAAATCGCCTAAAGAGATTGTAAAACAAGAGATTATCTACAAAGAAAGACCTCCCAGAAAAATCACAGAAATAAGAATTTTCTTTGATGACAATACCTACGAGACTTTCAAACCGGAAAATTAAGGAATGAGAATGGAAATAGACTAACGCCCCGGCATAAAAAAGAAACGGGTTCATTTTATTCTGCACTCGGTTTACACTATCTTTGCACCCGAAAGAAAAACATCCCTCTTTATAGATATGAAAAAGTATATTTTAGATCTGACAGTGACAGAGAACCTCCGCTTGCATGCCAACTACGTGTTGTTGAAGCTGACTTCTCCATCCCCACTTCCGGAAATGCTTCCGGGACAATTTGCAGAGATTCGCGTGGACGGCTCGCCTACCACTTTTTTGCGCCGCCCCATCTCCATCAATTATGTAGATAGACAACGGAACGAGGTCTGGTTCTTAATCCAACTTGTAGGCGACGGAACCAAGCGATTAGGAGAAGCAAAAGCAGGCGATATAATCAATGTAGTGCTTCCGTTGGGAAACTGCTTCACAATGCCTGAAAAGCCCTCAGACAAGCTCTTATTGGTAGGTGGAGGTGTAGGTACAGCTCCTATGTTATATTTAGGCGAACAGCTCGCCAAGAAAGGTTGCAAGCCAACATTCCTGCTGGGTGCCAGAAGTGACAAAGATTTGCTTCAATTGGAACAATTTGCCGCCTATGGCGAGGTGTATACCACCACCGAAGATGGCAGCCACGGAGAGAAGGGATACGTAACACAACACTCCATATTAAATAAGGTGTGCTTTGAGCAGATATATACTTGCGGCCCCAAACCGATGATGATGGCAGTAGCAAAGTATGCCAAAAGTAAAGGCATCAGTTGCGAAGTATCTTTGGAAAATATGATGGCGTGCGGCATAGGCGCTTGTCTATGCTGTGTAGAAAATACCACGGAAGGTCATTTGTGCGTATGTAAAGAAGGTCCGGTTTTTAATATAAACAAACTATTATGGCAGATTTAAGTGTAAATATTGGTGAATTACAAATGAATAATCCGGTGATGACTGCATCCGGAACATTCGGATATGGTGAAGAATTCGCCGATTTCATCGAACTATCGCGAATAGGCGGTATTATTGTAAAGGGAACCACTCTTCACAAACGTGAAGGCAATCCATATCCGCGCATGGCAGAGACTCCTTCGGGTATGTTAAACGCTGTGGGACTGCAAAATAAGGGTGTTCATTACTTTGTTGAACACATCTATCCCCGCATCAAGGACATTCAGACCAACATGATTGTGAATGTTTCGGGTTCTGCCATCGAAGACTATGCCGAAACAGCCGCAATCATTAATGAACTTGACAAAATTCCTGCCATAGAATTGAACATCTCTTGCCCCAACGTGAAGCAAGGAGGAATGGCATTCGGTGTTACCGCCAAGGGCGCCGAAGAAGTGGTGAAAGCCGTGCGCTCAGTTTACAAAAAGACACTTATCGTAAAGCTCTCCCCGAACGTTACCGACATCACTGAAATAGCCCGCGCAGCCGAAAATGGCGGTGCAGACAGTGTTTCCCTCATCAATACCCTGCTGGGAATGGCTATAGACGCGGAACGCAGGCGTCCGATACTCTCCACTGTAACCGGTGGCATGTCCGGTGCGGCCGTGAAACCCATTGCCTTACGTATGGTATGGCAAGTAGCCAAAGCGGTAAAAATCCCCGTCATAGGCTTGGGAGGTATCATGAACTGGAAAGATGCTGTGGAATTCATGCTTGCAGGTGCCTCTGCCATCCAGATTGGTACGGCAAACTTCATTGATCCGGCGGTTACAGTGAAAGTGGTAGAAGGAATAAATGACTATCTTAACAGACACGGTTATCAGTCTGTAAAGGATATTATCGGTGCACTCGAGGTATAAAGAATAACTAGAGATCGCCATTCGCAATATATATTCATAAAAAAGGACATTCATTGACGAATGTCCTTTTTCTTTTTATTTACATCAGTAAACTTACTCTCCCAACAAATCCGGACGCAATCTACGGGTCCTTTCCAACGACTGTTGCAGCTCCCATTCCTTAATCTTGGCCTCATGTCCGGAAAGTAAAATATCCGGAACCTTCCATCCATTGTAATCAGCGGGACGTGTATAGACCGGTGCGGCCAGCAGATTGTCCTGAAAAGAATCTGAAAGTGCAGACTGCTCATCGGAAATCACTCCCGGAATGATACGGATGATGGCATCTGCCATGACAGCCGCCGCCAGTTCTCCGCCAGTCAACACATAGTCGCCGATACTGATTTCCTTGGTGATGAGATGCTCGCGAATCCGGTAATCTATCCCTTTGAAATGCCCGCAGAGAATGATGAGATTCTGGGCAAGGGAAAGAGTATTTGCCATCGGCTGATTGAACTGCTCACCATCGGGGGTCGTAAAGATAACCTCGTCATAATCCCGCTCGGCCTTCAAGGCGTTGATACACCGCTCTATCGGCTCTATCTTCATGACCATTCCGGCAAAGCCGCCAAACGGATAATCGTCTACACGACGGTACTTATCTTCCGTATAATCACGAAGATTATGGATATGTATCTCTGCAAGCCCTTTATTTTGAGCACGTTTCATGATGGAGCAGTTAAAGAATCCCTCAATCATCTCTGGCAAAACTGTGATAATGTCAATGCGCATATAACTTTATTTTAGCTATTTCAAGCTGCAAAAGTACAAATATTCGGGGAGAAACCCGTATTTTTGCGTTCAAACAATCCGAAAACCCTATGACTGTAAAAGAAAAAATAGACCAGCTCCGTGCGGAATTACACCAGCACAACTACAATTATTATGTGCTGAATGCTCCTGAAATATCCGACAAGGAGTTTGACGACCTGATGCGCGAGCTACAAGACTTAGAGAAAGAACATCCTGAATACCAAGATGATAATTCGCCCACGATGCGTGTAGGGAGTGATTTGAATAAGAACTTCACACAAGTGGCACACAAATATCCCATGCTTTCATTGGGAAACACCTATTCCGAAAACGAAGTGACCGACTTTTACGAACGGGTAAAGAAAGCGTTGAATGAGGATTTTGAAATCTGCTGCGAGCTGAAGTATGACGGTACTTCCATCTCGCTGACTTACGAGGATGGCAAACTGGTGCGTGCCGTCACCCGTGGCGATGGCGAAAAGGGCGATGACGTGACGGACAATGTAAAGACAATCCGAACGATTCCACTGGTCCTCCATGGGAATTATCCTAAATCATTCGAAATCAGAGGGGAAATCCTGATGCCCTGGGTGGTTTTCGAAGAACTGAACCGGGAAAA
This sequence comes from Bacteroides sp. AF25-38AC, assembly GCF_003602995.1. Taxonomy (NCBI): domain Bacteria; kingdom Pseudomonadati; phylum Bacteroidota; class Bacteroidia; order Bacteroidales; family Bacteroidaceae; genus Bacteroides; species Bacteroides sp. AF25-38AC. The sequence goes on from NZ_QTMD01000007.1 coordinate 141,679, forward strand.
GGAAGCACGTGAGGAACCGCTTTTCGCCAATCCGCGCAACGCTGCTTCCGGTACCTTGAAGTTGCAGAATTCCGCCATCGTAGCATCCAGAAAGCTGGATGCTTATCTCTACTATCTATTGGGAGAGGAATTGCCCTGCGACGGCCATTACGAGAATCTGCAAGCCGCCGCCAGCTGGGGATTTAAAACATCAGAGCACACCAGAAAAGCCCACAGCCTGGAAGAAGTCTTCGAATACATCAATTATTGGGACACGGAGCGTAAGAACCTTCCGGTAGCTACTGATGGTATTGTACTAAAAGTCAACAGCTTGAGACAACAAAAGAATTTGGGATTCACAGCCAAGTCCCCCCGGTGGGCCATCGCATACAAATTCCAGGCAGAACGTGCACTGACACGCTTGAATAGGGTTACCTACCAAGTAGGACGTACCGGCGCAGTCACTCCGGTTGCCAATCTGGACCCCGTACAACTGTCCGGCACCATTGTGAAACGTGCCTCCCTGCACAATGCAGATATTATCGAGGGGCTGGACCTGCATATAGGCGACATGGTGTATGTGGAAAAAGGCGGTGAAATCATCCCCAAAATAACCGGTGTCGATAAGGATGCCCGCAGTATGCTTATCGGTGAAAAAGTGAAGTTCATCACCCATTGTCCCGAATGCGGCAGCAAACTGATACGTTTTGAAGGAGAAGCAGCCCACTATTGCCCCAATGAAACCGCTTGTCCTCCGCAGATTAAAGGGAAAATAGAGCATTTCATCAGCCGCAAAGCCATGAATATAGACGGACTGGGACCTGAAACAGTAGATATGTTCTACCGATTGGGGCTGATAAAGGATACTGCAGATTTATACCAGCTCAAAACCGATGACATCAAGAACCTGGAACGGATGGGCGAAAAATCGGCAGAAAACATAGTCAACGGTATTGCGGCAAGTAAAGAAGTGCCATTCGAAAGAGTGCTCTTTGCACTGGGCATACGCTTCGTGGGAGAAACGGTTGCCAAGAAGATAGCCAAGTCCTTTACGGACATCGAAGAACTGGAAAACGCAGACCTCGAAAAGCTGAAAAACATCGATGAAATCGGTGAAAAAATAGCGCAGAGCATTATAACCTACTTCTCCAATCCTGCCAACAGAGAGCTGGTGGAACGGCTGAAATCGAACGGTCTGCAACTCCACCGGACGGAAGAAGACCTCAGCGGATACACCGACAAACTGGCGGGCCAGTCCATTGTCATCAGCGGCGTATTCACCCACCACTCACGGGACGAATACAAAGAGATGATTGAAAAGAACGGTGGGAAAAACGTCGGCAGTATCTCCTCCAAAACCAGCTTTATCCTGGCCGGAGAAAATATGGGACCTGCCAAACTGGAGAAAGCGCAGAAACTGGGAGTAAAGATTATGAGCGAAGATGAGTTTTTGGCATTGCTATCCTAACAAATTTCCACAAAAAGCTTTTTTATGGCTTATATTTGTAGGGTAAATCGAAAAAATTCGTACTTTTGCGAGTCATTTAATTAGAGATTACTTTATAATACTCATGATACAGACAAGATTGAAAGGAATGGGGGTAGCGCTGATTACTCCATTTAAAGAGGATGAAAGCGTTGATTACGATGCGTTGATGCGTTTGGTAGACTATCAACTTCAAAACAATACCGACTTTTTATGTGTGCTCGGCACCACGGCAGAAACTCCGACTCTGACTGAAGAAGAGAAAAAGAAAATCAAGAAAATGGTCATCGAGCGGGTGAACGGAAGAATTCCTATCCTGCTGGGCGTAGGCGGAAACAACACCCGGGCCATAGTGGAAACACTGAAAAATGACGATTTCACCGGAGTAGATGCCATTCTCTCCGTTGTTCCATATTATAACAAGCCCTCACAAGAAGGTATATATCAGCATTATAAGGCCATTTCTGAAGCAACGGATTTGCCGATTGTGCTTTATAATGTCCCCGGTCGTACCGGCGTGAACATGAAGGCAGAAACAACCCTGCGCATTGCACGTGATTTCAAGAATGTGATAGCCGTCAAAGAAGCTTCGGGCGACATCACGCAGATGGATGACATCATCAAAAACAAACCGGCCAATTTCGACGTTATTTCGGGCGATGACGGCATCACCTTCCCTCTGATTACCCTGGGGGCCGTCGGCATTATCTCGGTCATCGGAAACGCGTTCCCACGTGAGTTCAGCCGTATGGTACGTCTGGCACTGCAAGGGGACTATGCCAATGCATTGACCATTCACCACAAATTTGCCGAATTATTCAAGCTTCTGTTTGTAGACGGCAACCCTGCCGGAGTAAAAGCCATGCTGAATGTAATGGGAATGATTGAGAACAAGCTCCGCCTGCCATTGGTGCCGACCAGAATCACTACTTTCGAAGCCATGCGCAAGATTCTGGATGAATTGAACATCAAATGCTAAGGTCTTATACCGCCCCTATAGGATATTAATTTCCAGTATACAACATATTAATATCAGATATGCAAGGAGTTAATTTTGTGGAAACACGGAATTAACTCCTTCTTTTTTTCCTATGTGACTATATTTATCAGTACAATAATCCCAAAACAGTCTACTGATTACGTTATAAAGCAAAAAGACATCTAGTTAAATCGAGAAAAAGACATCTCTAGCTCAATCAAGACAAGACTATTATTTCAGCTAATCTATTAGTTCACAACACTGAACACTTTGTTTCAGCAGAGAAAAACACTTTGTTTTTATATGATGGAACAAAGTGTTCTGTCAAGGGAAACAAAGTGTTCTCCATAATGAAACAAAGTGTTTAGTTAAGGGAAACAGTTTGTTTCATTATAGAGAACACGCGCCAGTGCCATACAAGGGGAGAACATCAACTATATGCCATTGCTGTAAAAACAAAGAACCTCCGCAAGTTTTCTTGCGGAGGTTCTTTGTGATCGCGACAGGATTCAAACCTGTAACCGGCTGATCCGTAGTCAGCTACTCTATTCAGTTGAGCTACGCGACCCTTAAAAAAATTATGAAAACTTGTGACCGCGACAGGATTCAAACCTGTAACCGGCTGATCCGTAGTCAGCTACTCTATTCAGTTGAGCTACGCGGCCTCTTTGTTTAACGGGTGCAAAGATACGTACTTTTTCCGAATTAGCAAACGATATACAAACTTTTTTTGAAGAAATTTATTCGACAAAGCGATAATTAAACAACTGCCAGCCGATGGTCATCCCCACATTCCACTCCCTTCTCGGTGAGCTATAATGATTTACATAAGCAGAGATGGCTCCGAAGGGCAAATGACAAATAACAGAAACTTCTCCCATATACTCAAAGCGGGAGAATGCTTTTCCATAATATGCTTTATTCAATGCATTCTTTTTTATCGGAAAAATCGGTGTAAAGCCATAAAATTCTGTCCGGAACTGGAACATGTCGTTCAAAACATATATGGGTTTGATACCGGCAGCCACATACTGGTTGGCACGAAAAGCTTCATTGTACATCAGTTTACTATGCGGAGTCGGTGCAAATTCTCCTGCCTGCATCATGGTTGCCGTATAATTCTCAGAGAAATTTTTCGACGAATACAGTGCTTCTGCCATCCATCCCAGGGTGAACTTCGGCCCCATTGTGTGATATGCCTCTTTCATATAAGAAATTTGCAACCATGATTGCCGTTCTTGCGGAGAAGGACTGTACCCTTCTTGCGGATTCCCCGGTTCAAATCTTTCCCTCCCGGTAAATACCTGGGCTATCAGTTTCTCCAGATAGCCTTTTGTCGCGTATTGCCGCGTATTCAGGGTACTCCCATAGAAACCGATGGAACCTCCCAAAAGTTTGTAGGTACTTCTGTCCGAACGGTCCTTATCGAAATCTATTACGCTGGATTGAAAGTAGTTATCTTCCAGTTGGCCATATCCCAGACTGAACTCCGCACGCTTATTGGCCAAAAACGGCAAGGCAACCATCAACTTCACAAAACGTTCGTCCTTTGAATTGAATGAAGGTTTGTCATTCCTGGAAAACAGCTTGTCCTTCTTGTAGTAATCGAAGGTACTGATTGAAGCAATAAAACGAAAGGACGTAGATATGTGGGTAGGCAAATCAATCTTACCCATCAACTGGGCATTATTATAAATCTTACCCAACTGACCGTCAAAAGTGATTTCCTTGGAATAATAATTCAAGTTCTGATATCCTATTCCCAAATAGATTTGATTTGAGCTCGTGGTAGAGACACTGCCCCCCAGACGCACGGAAAAATTATCCTCCATCTTCACCTTCAAATGCAGCTCATACAAATCGGATTCCGAATCATACACAGCATGAGGAACTATTTCCGAAATCATATTATCTGCCAGCAAACGAAAATACCCGCGCTTCAAGTCTTCATAAGTAAAGACTTCATGCTCTTCATCATGGAACTCTTTTTTGATGTAGGCTTGCTGTTGGGCATTCGCCCCTTCAATAATAATATCCCGAAAACGGAATTGAGGCAGGTTACTCCGGAAGACAAGGCGCCTCAAACGCACATTATCAGCATTCACCCTACGGTGAACACGGCTTTTGATGGAATCCATCATATTAAGAGTACGGTTGTAGCCTATATCGTGCAATTCCTGCAGACGGTCAAAATCCAGCAGGTTGACATCATCGTACTTGAAGGTCATGACTATGCCCAATGAGTCCGGAATGGAATAATCGGTCTTCTGCATAATCATATTCTCCAATTGGCTCATCAGGTCATTCTCCTTCGGCTTACCGGGATTTGCCGCCACCACACTGCCAATGATGACATCCGGATGAAAATCCTCCCGCATCACATCCGTAGGGAAATTATTGTAAATGCCGCCATCATAAGCAAGCGTACTGTCTATTTCTATCGGTTTGAAGACAAATGGAAAGCTCATGGAAGCACGTACCGCATCTCCCAAATCCCCTTTACTCAATACCAATGGCTTTTTATTGTACACATCGGATGCTATACAGCGAAAAGGAACAAACAGTTTGTTGAAATTACCGCCACATGCAGCCGTAGCACGTGCAAACAATTCCACAAATACCAGGTTCATCTGTATGGGGTTGACCATGCTTGTGGGAAGTATCTGGGGCTTTATATGCAGCGAGTCCCTAAAAGCAAAACGGATATTAAAAAATTCCGGTGAAGGACGATTCTTCTTAAAATAATACTCGTATTTAGGCTCCACTTTGCCCGAATACCAACGCTTAAAGTCGGGAGAGCGCAACAGCGCCTCCATATCGTCCGGGGAATACCCCATAGCATACAGAGAACCGATGATAGCTCCCATAGAGGTTCCGGTTATATAATCAATGGGGATATTATTCTCTTCCAAAGCCCGGATAATGCCTATATGAGTCATGCCTTTTGCTCCACCGCCACTCAGTACAAGCCCCACTTTCTGAGCTTGTAAAATAAAGCCACATAGAAGAAACGAAAAAAACAATAAAACTCTTTTCATAACTATGCTATTCCGAGTAAGATAAATGTTCATTGCCCCAAATATAAACAATAGTTTCTAAAAATGCCGTATTCAACGAAGAAAATCACACCCTAATTGGTGAAAATGAATAAAAAAAGGGTATTGCGACTCCGAAGAATCACAATACCCTTGCATATATTAAATGCAAATTTAAAGGGGCTTATTTTATCAGGTCAATGCTTCTCTTGACAAAGTTGTTCAAAGCTTCACCTTTCAACATACCATTCTGCAGCAGTGCCAAATCTATCAGTTGACGGACAACCTTATTCTTGGCAGCATAATCGGCGAAGATGCCTTCTTTCTGTGTTTTCAGTTCGTCCCACTTCTTATCCAGCTCATTCACTTTATCCTTTTCGGCAGTCGGTATATCCTCATCTTTCTTGCCTTCCTGCTTCTTTTTCAGGTCAGTACGCTGCTTGTTCACTTCATCCATCTCTGCCTGAACCGGAGCAACGGCAGCAGCACATTCCTTATCTTCATCTGCCAGAACTTCTTTTACCAGCTTATGGTCTGAATTCAATACCAGGTTAAACATATCCGGCATTTCGCCATAGAAGCTCATTCCAGCCTGGATATTCGCCATTTCCTTCATACGGCGCATGTACTCGCTCTGAGTTATCATGATAGGAGTGGCATTTTCGCCCAAAGCCTGCGCCGTGATGTTGAACTCCGTCTTATCCATCTTGGGCAACTGGCTCTTGAAGATGGAAGAAAGAACTTCCTGCTTGCCGGCTTCCAACGCTTCGTTCTTCTTGTCTTCCTTGACAATCAGATTATCAATAATATCGCTGTCTACACGAGTGAAGCGAACCTTTTCGAACTTCTGTTCCAACATGCTCACCACCGCAATGTCCAGCTGTCCATCCATCAACAGCACATTGTATCCTTTATTCGTAGCGGCCTCTATGTAGCTGTATTGTTCATCTTTATTGTTGGCATACAGATAAATCAGATTTCCATCCTTATCCGTCTGGTTATCTTTAATCAACGTCTTATACTCTTCGAAAGTATAATATTTGCTGTCTGTATCGGTGAAAAGGGCAAAATCCTTGGCTCTATCATAGAAATCTTCCTGCGTAAGCATTCCGTAGTTGATGAAGATTTTCAAGTCATTCCACTTTTCCTCAAACTGTTTACGGTCATTCTTGAAGATAGACTGCAAACGGTCTGACACCTTCTTCGTGATATATGTAGAAATCTTCTTCACGTTGGCATCGCTCTGCAAATAAGAACGGGAAACGTTCAATGGAATGTCCGGTGAATCGAGCACACCATGCAGCAGGGTCAAGAAGTCGGGAACAATACCTTCCACCGAATCCGTCACATATACCTGGTTGCAATAGAGCTGAATCTTATTCTTGTTCAACTCGATGTTGCTCTTCACTTTGGGGAAGTACAGAATACCGGTAAGGTGGAACGGATAATCCACATTCAGATGAATCCAGAATAAAGGTTCGTCGGACATAGGATAAAGGTCACGGTAGAACTTCTTATAATCTTCATCTTTCAATTCGCTGGGTTTCAGCGTCCACAACGGGTTGGAATCATTGATGATATTATCCTCGGCAGTTTCAACCTGCTTGCCGTCTTTCCATTCTTTCTTCTTGCCGAATGCAACCGGGATAGGGAGGAAGCTGCAATACTTCTTCAACAAAGAGGAAATGCGCGCTTCTTCAAGGAATTCCTTGCAGTCATCGTCTATGTAAAGAACGATATCCGTACCACGTTCTGCCTTATCAGTGTCTTCAATCGTAAACTCCGGACTGCCATCGCATGTCCACTTTACAGCCTGGGCGCCTTCCCGATAGGATTTAGTGATGATTTCGACTTTCTTGGCAACCATAAAAGCCGAATAGAAACCCAATCCAAAATGGCCGATGATGGCGTTGGCATCGTTTTTATATTTCTCAAGGAAGTCATTGGCGCCAGAGAAAGCTATCTGGTTAATATACTTGTCTATTTCTTCAGCCGTAAGACCTATACCATGGTCGGACACCGTAATGGTATCTTTTCCCAGCGAGACATGTACGGTTAAATCGCCAACTTCACCCTTGAACTCACCGATAGAGGAGAGTGTTTTCAGCTTCTGTGTAGCATCAACCGCGTTAGAAACCAACTCACGGAGAAAAATTTCATGATCACTATACAAGAACTTTTTAATGACGGGGAAGATATTCTCAGTAGTTACCCCAATATTACCTTTTTGCATACTACATTTATATTTTTTAGATTTATATTTTTAATTATTCCGGCAGATATAGCACAAAAAAAATGCCAGCCCATAAGGACTGACATTTTGACGGTTTTTATAAAGAACTGCTTATGCCTTCTTGATGCTCAGCTCATCTTTTTCTTTGTCTACTGATACATTTACCGTATCACCCGGCTGTAACTCTGCCGCCACTATCAGCTCGGAAAGTCCATCCTCCAAGTGGTTCTGAATGGCACGCTTCAATGGGCGCGCACCAAACTGTACATCGTACCCTTTCGAAGCAAGGAATGTCTTTGCATCATCCTCCACAACCAGCTTGTAACCAATTGCTTCAACCCGTTCGTACAAGCCTTTCAGCTCAATGTCCACAATCTTTGTGATAGCCTCCAAGGAGAGCTGGTCGAAAGTAATGATTTCATCCAAACGATTCAAAAATTCGGGAGCAAAAGTCTTGTTCAGAGCCTTTTGTATCACACTGCGCGAATGTTCATTGTCATCCGTGCGGTTTTGCGCCGCAAAACCTACGCCACGGCCAAACTCCTTCAACTGCCGCGTACCGATATTGGAGGTCATAATGATAACCGTATTCTTGAAATCGATGGTTCTGCCATAATTGTCAGTCAAACGACCTTCATCCAGTACCTGGAGCAAGATGTTGAACACGTCCGGATGGGCTTTCTCAATCTCATCCAGCAAGACAATGGAATACGGCTTGCGACGCACCTTTTCAGTCAACTGGCCGCCTTCCTCATAGCCCACATATCCCGGAGCGGCACCAATCATACGAGATACGGTGTATTTCTCCATATACTCGCTCATATCGATACGTATCAAGGCATCGGCAGAGCCAAACATATATTTTGCCAATTGCTTTGCCAAATGCGTCTTACCCACACCAGTAGGGCCAAGGAACATAAAAGTTCCGATGGGATGGTTCGGGTCTTTCAACCCTACACGGCTACGCAAGATTGCTTTGGTAAGTTTCTCTATCGCAGCATCTTGAGCTATCACCTTCGCCTGTAGTTCTTCCTTCATTCCGGCCAGTTTAAGTCCTTCTGCCTGCGCCATGCGCTGTACGGGTACACCGGACATCATTGAAATAACATTGGCTATTTCCTCTTCACCTACCGTTTGGCGGTCATCCTTCAAACGGGCTTCCCACTCAACCTTCATCTCCTCCAAGCGGACAGAAAGTTCCTTCTCACGGTCGCGGTAGCTGGCAGCCAGCTCAAAATTCTGTGACTTTACAGCTTCAGCCTTCAGGCTACGTGCCTCTTCAATCAGCTTTTCCTGTTCCTCAATTTCTTTCGGAACATTAATATTCGTCAAATGCACACGCGAACCCGCCTCGTCCAAAGCATCAATAGCTTTATCCGGGAAGTTGCGGTCGGTTATATAGCGTGCTGACAACTTGACACATGCTTCCAAGGCTTCATCCGTGTAGCTCACGTTATGATGGTCTTCATACTTCTCCTTGATATTCTTCAATATCTGAAGCGTTTCTTCAGCTGTGGTAGGCTCTACAATCACCTTTTGGAAACGACGTTCCAAAGCACCGTCTTTCTCGATATTCTTTCTGTATTCATCGAGAGTGGTAGCTCCAATACACTGTATTTCACCACGCGCTAAAGCTGGTTTCAGCATATTGGCAGCATCCATGGAACCGGCAGCAGCACCGGCACCTACAATCGTATGGATTTCATCGATGAAAAGGATGACATTCGGATTTTTCTGCAACTCGTTGATGATAGAGCGGATACGTTCCTCAAACTGACCACGGTATTTTGTTCCCGCCACCACAGAGGCCATATCAAGCATCACCACGCGCTTTTCAAACAAAATGCGCGAAACTTTCTTTTGCACAATACGCAATGCCAAACCCTCTACGATGGCAGATTTTCCGACTCCAGGTTCACCGATAAGCACCGGATTGTTCTTCTTACGGCGGCTCAAGATTTGCGCCAGACGTTCAATCTCGCGTTCGCGACCCACAACCGGGTCCAGCTTGCCTTCTTCGGCAGCCCGCGTCATGTCTACGCCGAAATTGTCCAGCACAGGAGTATCATTGGACGGCTTTCTGGATGCAGCCTGTGCAGCCGAAGCCGAACCAGCTCCCCCAGTACGGGAGGAGCGGGACATATTCATATCTTCTTCATCCTCTTCATCATCCTCGGTGAATCCCATTCCCGCATTCGGATTGGTCGATTTCATCGAAAGCTGTTCAAATACAGCCTGATAATCCACCCGGTGTTCTTCCAAAACAGTTGCAGCAAGATTGTCGCCATCTTTCAAGATAGCCAGCAATACATGTTCCGTATCGGCAGTTGCACTTTTCAGCAAACGCGCTTCAAGCATACACATCTTCAATATCTTAGCCGTCATCGGGGACAAGGGCACTTCAGCGTCCGGCAAGAGAGTATCGTCCTCGGCATCCTTTAGGAAACCCTCCAGACGACTTTTTACTCGTTTTAAATCTATATCAAGTTTCAACAATATTTCAATAGCTTTTCCTCCGCCATCACGCAGCATGCCGAGCAGAAGGTGTTCCGGACCAATATAGCGATTTCTCAATCGATTGGCTTCTTCCTTGCTATAAGTAATTATGTCTGAAACTCTTTGTGAAAATTGATTGTTCATATTTTATAATTCTCCTCAATTAAAAAGGTTATCCACGACAAAGATACGCATTTATTAATTCAGCGTATCATATTTAACTGATTTAATAGTATACAAATCCCGTGCCATAAATTTCAAATCTGTTTTTCCACTTTATACCTTATATATTAATAGCAATTTGGTGAGGAAGGGAGGGAGTACTTCCATATTTATGTTGCAGGCAACAAAGTTTATGGAGGAAAACTTTTGTATATCGTAAAAAAGCAGTACTTTAGCGTGGTTTTTCACGAACCCGAAAATGTATAATTAATAATCTTTTTAAATGCTTGAACAAGACAGAATTATAAAGATTAACATCGAGGAGGAAATGAAGTCATCGTACATTGACTACTCTATGTCGGTCATTGTTTCACGTGCCCTTCCGGATGTTAGAGATGGTTTTAAACCCGTTCACCGAAGAATTCTTTTCGGAATGATGGGATTAGGAAATACCTCCGACAAACCTTATAAAAAATCAGCCAGAGTTGTAGGTGAAGTATTAGGTAAATATCACCCTCATGGCGACTCGTCCGTTTACGGAGCTCTTGTACGTATGGCTCAGCCTTGGGCAATGCGTTACATGTTGGTAGATGGACAAGGTAACTACGGTTCAGTAGACGGTGACAGTGCTGCTGCCATGCGTTATACAGAGTGTCGTTTGCGAAAAATTGGTGAAGACATGATGACAGACCTTGAGAAAGAGACTGTTGACATGCAGAACAATTTCGATGACTCTTTGCAAGAGCCTACCGTCATGCCGGCCCGTATTCCGAATCTTTTGGTAAATGGTGCATCTGGTATTGCCGTAGGTATGGCTACCAATATGCCGACCCATAATCTATCTGAGGTTATTGACGCTTGTATTGCATACATTGAAAACAATGACATCGATATAGAAGAGCTGATGACGTATGTCAAAGCTCCTGATTTCCCGACCGGAGGCTATATATACGGTATGAGCGGTGTTCGCGAAGCCTATCTCACGGGACGCGGACGTGTCATAATGCGTGCTAGAGCCGAAATTGAGACTGGTTCGACGCACGATAAAATCGTTGTGACAGAAATTCCCTATGGTGTCAACAAAGCTGAATTGATTAAGAATATAGCCGATCTGGCCAACGAAAAGAAAATTGAAGGTATTGCCAATGCTAATGACGAATCCGACCGTGAAGGTATGCGTATCGTTATTGATGTAAAACGTGATGCAAATGCCAGCATTGTACTCAACAAGCTCTACAAGATGACAATGCTGCAGACATCTTTTGGTGTGAACAATGTTGCATTGGTACATGGCCGTCCACGTCTGTTGAATCTGAAAGATTTGATAAAACACTTCGTTGAGCACAGACACGACGTAGTCATCCGCCGTACTCAGTATGATTTGCGCAAGGCCAAAGAACGTGCACATATTCTGGAAGGATTAATCATTGCATCTGATAATATCGACGAAGTAATCAAGATTATCCGTGCTGCTAAAACCCCGAATGATGCTATATCAGGTTTGATGGAGCGATTCCAACTCAGTGAAATTCAGTCACGTGCCATTGTTGAAATGCGTTTGCGTCAGCTCACAGGATTGATGCAAGACCAGCTGCACGCCGAATATGAGGAAATTCAGAAGCAGATTGCTTATTTGGAAGAAATCCTTGTCAATGACGAACTCTGCCGCAAAGTCATTAAAGATGAACTGATTGAAGTAAAAGAGAAGTATGGTGACGAACGTCGCTCGGAAATTGTCTATTCATCAGAAGAATTCAATCCGGAAGACTTCTATGCAGATGATGAAATGATTATCACCATCTCGCACATGGGATACATCAAACGCACACCGCTGAGCGAATTCCGTGCGCAAAACCGTGGTGGGGTAGGCTCCAAAGGTACCGAAACCCGCGATGCAGACTTTGTAGAGCATATTTATCCTGCAACCATGCATAATACCATGATGTTCTTTACACAGAAAGGTAAGTGTTACTGGCTGAAGGTATACGAAATCCCCGAAGGTACTAAGAATTCGAAAGGTCGTGCCATCCAGAATTTGTTGAATATCGACTCTGACGATGCTGTAAACGCCTATTTGCGCGTGAAGAACCTGAACGACCAAGAATTTATCAACAGCCATTATGTATTGTTCTGTACTAAGAATGGTGTCATTAAGAAAACATTGCTTGAGCAGTATTCACGTCCTCGCCAAAATGGTGTAAATGCTATCACTATCCGTGAAGACGACCGTGTAATCGAAGTGCGTATGACAAACGGCGACAATGAAATCATCATTGCCAACCGTAACGGACGTGCCATTCGTTTCCATGAAAGTGCTGTGCGCGTTATGGGACGTACTGCCACCGGTGTACGTGGTATGACATTGGATGAAGACGGTCAAGACGAAGTAGTAGGTATGATATGCATCAAAGATCCTGAAGCGGAAACAATTATGGTTGTATCGGAACAAGGATATGGCAAACGTTCGGATATTGAAGATTATCGCAAGACCAATCGTGGAGGTAAAGGTGTGAAAACAATGAATATCACCGATAAAACGGGTAAATTAGTAACTATCAAGTCTGTTACAGATGAAAATGACTTGATGATTATTAATAAATCCGGTATTACCATCCGTCTGAAAGTCGCCGATGTTCGTATCATGGGACGTGCTACACAAGGTGTGCGTCTAATCAACCTTGAGAAACGTAATGACGAAATCGGCTCTGTATGTAAAGTCACTTCAGAAAATGAAGAGGAACTTATAGAGGAGGGGGAAGAAAATACCCTTGAAAGCCCTCAGAACGAGGTAAACAATGAAAATGAAGAATAGACATAATATTAATTTAAATTTTCTACAATCATGAAAAGAGTATTATTTTCAATGGTTTTACTACTTGTCGCAAGCTTTACTTTCGCCCAAGAAAAGAACGTAAAAGAGGCTAAAAGTATTGCTAACGGAGTAAATCCTGACTTTGCCAAAGCAGAGGAACTGATAAATCAGGCTTTAACCAATCCCGAAACAAAGGACAATGCCGAAACGTGGGATGTAGCAGGTCTTATCCAAAGAAAAAGAAGTGAGAAAGAAATGGAAAATGCCTATCTGAGAAAACCTTATGACACTCTTCAGGTATATAATAGCGCATTGAACATGTGTAAATTCTACTTCAAATGTGACGAATTGGCACAAATTCCCAATGAAAAGGGCAAAATCAAGAATAAATATAGAAAATCTAATTCTGCTACAATTTTAGCAGAACGCGGTAATCTGATCAATGGCGGTATCCAATTCTTTAATTTGGCCTCACAGAAAGAAGGCGATGCAGCCAATGAAGACAATAAAAAAGCATTAGATTTCTTTGCAACATACATTGATATTGCTATCAACCCGATGTTTGAAAAGGAAAATCTATTACAAACAGATACTGTATTACCCCAAATAGCATATTATGCAAGTTTAGCAGCTGCTAAGATGGAAGATTATCCTAGTATTTTGAAGTATGCTCCTTATGCGCAAGATGATAAAGAAGTTGGGAAATACGCAATGGAATTTATCTCTACTGCATTGAAAGCTGAAGGTGATACTGTTAAATGGATTGCTTCTTTAAAAGAAGGTATCCAGAAATATCCTGAACATTCATTCTTCTTCGGTCACTTGATTGATTATTATAGCAATAACAACAAATATGACGAAGCTATGCAGTTTGCTGATGATATGTTGGCTAAAGATCCTAACAATACATTCTATTTGTATGTAAAAGGCTACCTTTATCACAATATGAAGGACTATGATAAAGCTATTGAATTCTATAAAAAAACTATAGAAGTAGATCCTAATTATGCAGAAGCATACTCTAATTTAGGCTTGATTTACTGCTTACAAGCACAAGATTTCTCAGAAAAAGCAACTACAGATATTAATGATCCGAAGTATAAAGAAGACCAGGCTACTCTGAAGACTTTCTATGAAAAGGCAAAACCTTATTATGAAAAGGCAAGAGAACTGAAACCTGATCAAAAAGATTTGTGGTTAAATGGTCTATATAGAGTGTATTATAATTTGCAAATGGGCCCTGAATTCGAAGAAATTGAAAAGTTGATGTAATACTTTCATAATAATAAAAGCCTAATTAAATTATTAATTAGGCTTTTATTATTGTTATATCATTAAGTAAAGAATGTTATTTCTTAAGTGAGGGAGAGAAGAAATTAAAATTAGATTAAATTATTCCAGCGCCATATTAAACATAATGCTGATATTGGATAGAAACCATATATACCTATATTCAACACCTAATTCGGTCTTCCGTAAATTACCAACAATGGTGTATCAGAATGGAAAATCATCTTTCTGGCAATGCCAGGGTTAAATAAGCGCGAAAATATATTTCTTTTATAAGAAGTTAATGTTATAATATCAATATGATTACTTTTGATATAACTGTCTAAACTACTAAGCAGATTATCGTTCTTTACCACATCATAGTATATTTCCAATTGTGGATATTGTTTTTGAAAATATTCCTTAATACCAGCCAGTTTTATTTCATTCCATGTATTCTGAACATCTGAAAGATGTATCAGAGACACTGAAAACTTAAATGATTTCAGATTATTTATTAGCGAATCAAAAGCTATTAAATCACGTTGATCAAAATTAGTAATGAATGCAATACGCTTAGCTTCAGAAAATTGCTTGAATGGAGTATTTTCAGGAATGGCCAATACCGGTACACGGCTACGTTCAATCACTTCAGCCGTTACACTGCCGATCAAATCAATATCCTTCTGACTTTTACCACGAGTTCCCATTATGATAATGCGTGGCCGATATTCCTTGGTATAGCGGAGTACCTCTTCTTCAGGAATACCTTCACGCAAAACACAAGTATATTTAATATCTGGAAACTCGCCGGAAGCTACCTTCTCTTTTACTTTATCAGATAATGCATTCAAATCAGCATGAACTTTTTGTAAGATACTCCTTACATTCTCCTCATCACTTAGCTGATAGTTAAATACGTCTCCGTATGGCAAAGAAGTTGCATATATAGGAGTAAAATAAACATGTAGCAAAACAACTTCTGCACCTATATTCTGAGCGAAATTGAAACCGAACTCGCAAGCCTTCAAAGAATAATTGGAAAAATCCACTGGAATCAGCACTTTATTACTAACCTTCTCCAGTTTAGGTGACTTCCCCCCCACTACCTCTTCAGATAACCACGCAGAGCTTTCAGTAATTTTCAGAGCATGAGGTAAGTCACTCTCCTTAATACGTACACGTACGCCAGAAGAAACAACCGGTTGTATCTGGTTTACATTGTGAATATAAGTCTCAATACCTTCATTTTCAAGAACATTTTTCAATATTTGAGCTTTCGCGTACGTTAAGATTGCCAAAGTAACTAATTTATCTTCCATATATCATTGATTTTGAGATTAAAACAAACAAGAAATCCCAATTGTTGTCAGCAATTGGGATTCTATCTAACTTTCTCTTCTTAAGCTCGAACAGCTTCTTCAGTCTTACCTGCCATTTCATCTAAAATTTTTAAAGCTCGCTCTAAAACAGTAGTATCATCAATCATAACCAATCCACCATCTGGTCCAGGTTCCAAGTGAATCCCAACACTTTTCCCCTCCTTAAAATTGTGTCCACCGAAAAAATTTCTTACAGTGTCAACATTCAGTCCAAGTTCATCGGCTATTCTATGCATACTACCACTAGGCAATGAGTCTTTAATCTTACGTAATTCATTAAATGTTATTGTTCTCATATTCATAAATTTAATGGTTAATACTCTGTACTTTTTATTATCACGCTATAAACTTAAGGAAAAAAAAGGATAAAACAAACTATTTCTTTATCTTTTTTCAAAAAGAATATTGCCTCTCCAAAAAATAATCATTTTCAAGTATGCAGAATTATAAGTACAGAGAAAAAGCTCCTAAAAATAGACAGAAACAGCTCGTATAAAGCAGAATTATCGGGTTTATACGAGCTGTTTTTAGAATACAGGGAAAATTTAAATACCTTCTATGGCAGAAGCTGGAACCCACCCTACTTTACCATCTTCCAAACGAATTTCTTTCCATTCACGCATAGAGTTGTCTTTTATCTCAACTTTACGTCCCTCATGAAGAATGAACAGACTTGTACCACTTTCACTGGGAGTACTACGCACTGTGACACTAGGTGCCAACACTATAGCTTCGTTACGTTCCATCAGTTCGCCTTTTTGCTGAGCAGCAAACACATTACTCAATATAACAAGAACCAGGAATACTATTCCTGCAATAAATCCCACTTTCTTTCCCGTAATCTGTTTTGAAAAGAAAAAGAGATAGAACGAAACGAGTAATAGTACAAAGAACACAATCCCCAACTTAGCCCATGCGTCTACGCTAAGACAATTAATCAACGATTTAGTCCAAGATACAAAGAAAACCTCAGGAACTGGGATTACCTTATCGATTGTCTTAGAACGTGCTATCTCCAAATTTGCACGAATATCAGCATTACCAGGTTCCAACAACAAGGCACGCTCATAATTCAATATAGCTCTTGCTATATCATCTGCCTTATAATAACTGTTGCCAAGATTATAATAGACCTCTGCAGCCTCTCCCTTCTTTAACAGATTCTCATATATTTGAATGGCAGAAGCATAATCATTCCGTATATAAGCGCTGTCACCTTCAGCCTTTGTCACATTGCTTTCTTGCCTTGCAGCAGAGAATTCCGCATGTGAACCGACGGATGTAGAGTCACTAGCAGTCTGTAATGTATCTACAGATGCAGAATTCTGCCCATAGGCAGTAATTGCCATCACTAGACTAAGAGTAAAAAACAATATTTTATTCATTACCATTTCCTCCTGATTAATGTTTTATCGAGTTTTCCATTTTACTGATAACTTCCAAAGAAGCTGAATATACCTTATCCATAGCCTGGTTATCATCACCCGGAGCAAAGCGGGCAAACTCACAGTTATTCAATGCATCGAGGAATTCCTTTATCAACGCATCATTCACACCATAATTACGAAGTTCCTCTTCGATATTATCCTTAGACAAACGGGATACCGGAATGTTCAGTTTATCACTGATATACCCCCAAAGAGCTTTCAAAACCTCATCATAAAACGCATCTTTCTTATTCTCAGCCAATAATTTACCAGCTTGTTTCATACGTTTCACCGCCACTTTATTGGCTTTCTTGGTACGCATCTTTGCTACATTTGCATTGGCTGCTATTTGCTTACGATAGATGACAAAGAATGTAATGAATGCAATACCCGGTATCAAATAAAGCAACCAATACGTCAACGAACCGAAGAAGAAATCACCTTTGGGAGACAGAGTTACGTTATTCTGCTTGATAAAACGAATATCCTCGTTCAATACTTTCAACTCTTCCTTGCTTGTAAAGTTTGCAATAGTCTGAGCAGCATTACCTACTCCCTTTTCCACATGCAATTCATACTCCTCCGTAGTCAACGTCTTATACGAACGGGAATTAATATCAAAATAACTGAACTTTACGGCAGGAATCTTATAAGTTCCAGCATTACGAGGAATTGCCAGATACTCAATGACCTTACTACCGGAGAGGCCCGAATTTGTCAGACGGAATTTATTGTCCACCTTCGGATCATATACTTCAAAATCCTCGGGGAATTTAACTTCCGGATTAGAAAGCAATTTCAGATTACCGGTACCAGAAATGACAAGTTTGACAGTAACAGCATCATTGGTCTTGACATTTGTACTATTGATAGAAGAAGTTATATTGAACTCTCCCACTCCTCCCGAAAAATCGGCTGGCTTACCTGCCGGCAAGGGCTTTACGTCAATTGTCAGTTGCGGAGTCAAAATTGTCTTTTTAACTTCTACGTAATTGCTTCCTCCATTGAAAAATGCCTCGAACGGATCAGCAACTTGTGTAGCCTTTGCAATGGAAGCATCAAAGCGTGCAGCATCAATTGTCAGCTTACCGGCTTGTTGCGGGAACAACACAAACTGACGATAGATTGTAGACTGATAATTTCTACCTTTATAATGCTCCAATCCCCATCTTCTGTCATTAGGCAATTCTACTTCCTGAGAATGGAATCCTTTGAAGTCAGGCAATTTCACATTATCAAACATACGTAAGTCCACCAAGGTATATATCTTGTATGTCAGCAGAAAAGCCTCTTGTTCATACACCGTCATCTTACTGGCAGTAGCTGTAATAAACAAATCACTATTCGATACAGATGTCCCGGAAGAAGCGCGGCTGGCAGTGCCCTCACTCTGTTTGCCACCATTTCCAGAAGCTCCATTAGCAGCCTGATCTGCCGGAAGAACCCTTACTTGTACAGAATTCGAAACCATTTGGTTACCATCAGCAGTGATAGTGGCTCCTGGAATGGTAAAATCACCTTCTGCAGTCGCCATTAAAATATAAGTGAATGTAATACTGCTGGTTGAAGTCGTCTGCCCATTAATCATCTGCACGCTACTCTGTTGCGAGCGGCTGGGCCCCATCAACACATCAAATCCCTTCATAGAAGGAGCACGAAAATCCCTTACCTTTTGTGTAGTCACCGTATACGACAGTCTGAACTGGTCTCCTACCGCCACAGCGTCAGGAGCAGACGCAGTAAACGATACCTTGCCATCGGCAAAGACATTCATACCGACTGCAATCAGTGCTATCCATAAGAAAACTATTTTTCTCATATATTATTTCCTATTATGTTTGTTACCAATCTTTTTCCAGACGACCTCCTTGAAGTACCTGCTGCTTTTTCACTTTATCCTGCACATCCTTCTCGTCTTGCATGACAGAGTTCAATAGCTGTTCTGCATTTTCCTTAGACATCTCATTATCTTTTTTTTCCGGCTGAGAAGGTTGTTGTTGCTGGTCTTGATTCTGTTGCTGGTCTTTCTGCTGATCCTGCTGTTTATCCTGCTCCTTCTGTTGGTCCTGTTTATCCTGATCTTGATTCTGATCCTGGTTCTGCTGCTGGTCTTGCAACTGTTTCTGTGCCAAAGCAAGGTTATAGCGCGTTTCATCATCTTTCGGATTATTGCGTAACGACTCCTTATAGGCTTCTACCGCCTTTGCATAATCCTTCTGAGAATGAAAGATGACTCCCATATTATGATAAATCTGTGCTAAGTTCGATTTGTCCTTTTCTATCTTGGTAGCTCCCACATATTGCTCCATCGCTTCCTGCAGCTTGTTCTGCTGGGTCAATGTATTTCCCAGGTTGAACATGGAAACCGTTGACTTCGGGTTTACCTCCAAAGCCTTCCGATAGTTCACTTCTGCATCCACATATACGCTATCCTTAAAAAAACGGTTTCCCTTACGGATATAATCGCGTTCCGCCTTCTGTGCAGAAGCTGAAACTGCCACTAACAGCAGCAAAACTATTCCAATATATTTTTTCTGTAACATACGCATCATTTCTTATTAGAGAATAAATGAATGTTGCGGAACAGAGGATTCTTGCGCTCCAATATCAACATCTCAGCCAGTAACAACAGCAGAATAATCCATGCCACTGCCTGAAACTGTTCATTGAATTCCGTGTACACCTGTGTTTCCACATCTGCCTTTGCCATCTTGTTGATTTCCTGACTAATCGCTTTCTGTGCACCGTTGGTATTGTCTACGCGCACATAAATACCATTTCCTGCCTGAGCAATTTCCTGACACATCTGCTCATTCAAGCGAGTAACGATTACATTACCTTCACGGTCACGACGATAATCATTAGTACCCTCTATTGGAATAGGGGCACCCTCAGGCATACCTACCCCTAATACATTGACCTGGATACCTTTCTCTGCAGCAGCCTTAGCTGCTTCTACGGCACCACCTTCATGGTTTTCACCGTCGGTGATGACAATAACAGTACGTCCCACTCCTTCTTGAGGTGTAAAACTCCGGGCAGCCAGATTTATTGCAGCTCCAATTGCCGTACCTTGCTTGGAAATCAGCGAAGGGTCGATGGACTCCAAAAACATCTTGGCAGAAATATAATCACTCGTAATAGGCAACTGGGTAAATGCGTCACCTGCAAAAACAATCATACCGACCTTGTCATTCTGCATCTTATCTACCAACTGCGCCACCAGCCGTTTTGCCTTCTGCAAGCGGCTTGGCTGTACGTCTTGTGCCAGCATGGAATTGGATATATCCAACGCAATCATCACTTCCACTCCCTGGCGTTTTACCGTCTCCAGTTTGGAACCAAACTGCGGACGTGCCAGCAGTACCGTGAACAACCCGATAGCCGCAAAAACCAACCAAAACTTCACATCCGGACGGTATTTGGAAACATCCGGCATTAGCTGTGCCATCAGTATAGGGTCACCAAATTTACGAATGGCTTTCCTCCTCCGATAATTGGAGTACAAGTAGAAGGCCGCCAATAAAGGCAGCAGCAGCAACAAGTACAAATATGCAGGTTCTTCAAATCGAAACATCTTTTTATTTACAATTTAGCAATTTACAATTTACAATTTGGCTACGCAATGACTGATACACTAAAAGACATTCTCCGTTTTTACGGTATCTTCTTCAATATAGAGTTGCGTAACAGTACCTCCAGTAATACGCACAAGAAAGCAGCCAACGCAAACCAGCGGTACTCTTCCTGGCGCTTGCTGTATTCTTTTACATTCAATTTTGTTTTCTCCAGCTTGTCTATCTCCTCGTACACTTCCTTCAACTTCGAGTTGCTGGTGGCACGGAAATAGTTACCTTCCGTTGTTCCGGCAATCTGTGTCAAAGTCTTTTCATCAATTTCGACGGGCATATTGACATATTGCACTGTTCCGCCTACCGGATAAGGATAAGGAGCCATACCATTGGTTCCTACCCCAATAGTATAAACGCGAATGCCAAAACTCTTGGCTATTTCAGCAGCCGTCAAAGGAGAAATATCACCTTTATTATTGACACCGTCCGTCAGCAGAATAATGACTTTCGACTTTGCCTTGCTATCCTTCAAACGGGTAACGGCATTGGCAATACCCATACCGATTGCCGTTCCGTCTTCAATCAGCCCGCACTTCATATCTTTAAGCAAGTTCAACAATACGGCATGGTCTACTGTCAACGGACATTGCGTAAAGCTTTCTCCAGCAAACAAAGTTATACCTATATTGTCATTCGGACGTCCGTTAATAAACTCTGCCGCCACATCCTTCGCCGCTTCCAACCGGTTAGGTTTCAGGTCTTCGGCCAGCATACTGGTAGAAACGTCCATAGCAAGCATGATATCAATACCCTCAATCTCACTGTTCTGCCAGCTATCGGTGGTTTGCGGACGTGCCAAAACAAGAATAATCAGTATCAAGGCAATTATCCGCAATACAAACGGTACATGCAACAAATAGTTCTTATAGCTTTTAGGGGTATGGGCATACACACGGGCATCCGAAATCTGAAGCGTAGCTTCACTATTCTTCCGCTTCATAATATACCATACTATATAAGGTATAAGCAACAGCAGCAAAAATAAATATTCAATATTGGCAAAAACCATATTTATGTACGATTTAACGATTTACAATTCAGCTTCGCTCCAAACATCCCTCACTTTTCACTCATGTATATCCGATTGAAGTCACTTTTCCTGTATTAAGCAAAATAATTATACAACTCCAATCCGATATATATCAATGAACTGACAAGGGCTACAGCCAACACTACAATACCCGTTCCCAGCAAAACCTTGGTACGCAAAGAACGTTTCTCGATAATGGTAATCTCCGTAGGCTGCGGCTTGGCATTCTCCTCTTCTTTCTCCTTGGTTTCATTAATAAAGTCAATGGCATTAATCAGGTTAGCGTCATTTTCGTTCATCAATGGATTATGCTTGGCAAATTTCACCAAATCAGCAGTCTGGAACAATTCACGCAAATCCGATATTGCTTCCTTATCTTTCATTTCCAGCAACTTGTCTATGATTTCCGTAGAAGTCATTTCCAAAGCATTGAAACCAAAACGGTCTTTTATATATGTACGAAGAGCATCAGTCAATTCCGTATAATATTCCTTCGGT
This sequence comes from Bacteroides sp. AF25-38AC, assembly GCF_003602995.1. NCBI lineage: Bacteria > Pseudomonadati > Bacteroidota > Bacteroidia > Bacteroidales > Bacteroidaceae > Bacteroides > Bacteroides sp. AF25-38AC. Next base: position 164,099 of record NZ_QTMD01000007.1, read on the forward strand.
TCCCCTTTCTGCCATACCTTCTCATTCTTGATACGTTCTATCTCCTGCATAGCCAACTGATGGGGAGGCAGCTTAGGTTCTACCTTCACCTTACGGATAATAGGCTTATTGTCGAAGAAGCGCATTATCAGATAGACAAGTAATATCCCTATCGGGATAATCAGCGCACCACAAGCCATAAGACCATACCAGTCTTCCCAGGCAAAAGGCGCTTGCATCACTGTTTTGGGACCGAAGAACTGTTCCGGATTCTCCGGGTCTAACGGGACATTCACCGAATATACTTTCAAGGCCAACGCTTTGGAGCGATACTTCTCATTATCCACTGTCACTTCCATAGGCGGCAGATAATAAAGAGCCGAGTCGAAAGAGGTAACTGTATACTCTTGAGTTATCAATGCACGCCGGCCATCATTCAGCAGTTGCGTATCCGGCTTGGCCACATCAATAATTTCAACCCCATTCACCAGCGTATCGGTATATACCGGGAATATGGCACGCTTATCGGCATCCAGAGATACTTGAAGCTTTATCTTTGCCTGCTCTCCAATAAGAATCTGCAAAGAGTCAATCGTAGCATCTACCGTTACCGACTGGGCTACTACCCTTCCCGACCATGCTATCAATAACGCTATCAGAAATAAATATCTTTTCATTTTCCGATTAATTTCGTTTCGCAAACAAATTCATCAATGCCTTGACATAATCCTGGTCGGTACGTACCGACACATTGTCGACATTACTCTTGGTAAACGTTTCATTCAATTCCGCCTGCTTGTTCACCCACCAATCATGATGGGCACGGCGCACGGCACGCGAGGAGGTGTCAATCCACTGCTCATGTCCCGTCTCGGCATCCCTAATCTTCATCAGTCCTACGGGTGGCAATTCTTCCACACGACGGTCGTACACCTGAACGGCAACCAGGTCATGCTTACGATTGGCAATGGTCATGGCGTTCTTGAAACTTTCCTGGTCGATGAAGTCGGACAAGACAAATGCCGTGCAACGGCGTTTCATCACATTCGTCAGATATTCCAATCCCAAACGGATGTTCGTCCTCCGGCTTTCCGCATGAAAATCTATCAGTTCGCGGATGATGTAAAGTATATGCTTACGTCCCTTCTTGGGCGGAATAAACTTCTCAATCCGGTCCGAAAAGAAGATGACACCAATCTTGTCATTATTCTGAATGGCAGAGAATGCCAGTGTAGCGGCAATTTCCGTCACCATATCCTTCTTCATCTGCTTTACCGTACCGAACTCCAAACTACCGGAAACATCTACCAACAACATCACTGTCAATTCGCGCTCCTCCTCAAACACCTTGACGTAAGGCTTGTTGAAGCGGGCGGTCACATTCCAGTCAATGTCGCGTATGTCGTCGCCAAACTGATACTCGCGCACCTCGGAGAATGCCATACCTCTACCCTTGAAGGCAGAGTGATACTGCCCGGCAAAGATATTGTTGGACAATCCGCGCGTCTTTATCTCAATCTGACGGACTTTCTTCAAAAGTTCTGTTGTTTCCATTGATTTATTTTAATAATCTCATTTAAGCACACAAGCGCAATTTAGTTTATAACAGAAACTTCCCTATGAAAAGGGGTGAGGTTTTCGGTACTCAACCCTAAGGTTTACGACGCTAAACCTCAGGTATAGGATTGTAAACCTCAAGTTTACGAAAACCTCTATTATGCGTTAGGGCACTTCAACCTTGTTCAGTATCTTGCTGACGATTTCATCAGATGTCATATTGCTGGCTTCCGCCTCGTAAGTCAAGCCGATACGGTGGCGAAGTACGTCGTGTGCCACAGCGCGCACATCCTCCGGAATGACATAACCGCGACGCTTGATGAACGCGTAGCTACGGGCAGCCAAGGCCAAGTTGATGGAAGCACGGGGCGAACCGCCGAAACCAATCATGTCTTTCAGTTCTTTTAAATCATATTTTTCCGGATAACGGGTAGCAAATACAATATCAACAATATATTTTTCTATTTTCTCATCCAGATACACCTGGCGAACCACTTTACGAGCTTCAATAATTTCGTCTGCCTTCAAAATGGGCTTCACTTCAAATTTATCACCATTGATATTCTGACGGATAATCAGTTTCTCCTCTTCCAGCTTCGGATAGTCTATTACGACTTTCAGCATGAAACGGTCCACTTGCGCTTCGGGCAGCGGATAAGTACCTTCCTGCTCGATAGGATTCTGTGTGGCAAGCACCAGGAATGGTTTGGGCAACCCGAAAGTTTCATTGCCGATAGTAACTTGACGTTCCTGCATGGCTTCCAGCAAAGCACTCTGTACTTTGGCCGGAGCACGGTTGATTTCATCAGCCAAAACAAAGTTTGCGAAGACCGGACCTTTTTTTACTTGGAACGTTTCATCCTTCTGGCTGTAAACCATTGTACCTATTACGTCGGCAGGCAACAAGTCAGGCGTAAACTGAATGCGGCTGTATTGCGCATCAATCAACGAAGCAAGCGTCTTGATAGCTAAAGTCTTTGCCAAACCGGGCACACCTTCCAACAACACATGTCCATCGGACAACAAACCAATTAACAACGACTCTACCAGATGCTTTTGTCCTACAATGACCTGGTCCATACCTGTGGTAAGATTGGTAACGAAAGCACTTTGTCTTTCAATCCGCTCATTCAGTTCGCGGATGTCAATTGTTTCAGCCATAAATCAATCTATTTTTTAATGTTTAATTTCTTCATTTATCCGGTTTTGAACCGGCAATTATTTTTTTCGCTCCCAAAAGTACGGGAATAAATTAACCATACCAACTAATTTTTATTAAAAAACTATGCGAAACCTTTTAGATTAAACTACTTTCATAGAGTTTAGTATTTAACAAAAAAGAAGCAGTAATTTTTTACTGCTTCTTGGCTAATTTCGGTATCTTGATAGTGGTACCATAAGGTACATTATCCGGATTCTTGATTACGCCGGGATTATGCTTCACGATATAAGGCCAAAGAGCTTTTGTCCCATAAAAACGAAGCGCTACCCTAGTCAGCGTTTCCCCTTCCTTGATGGTATAAGTGGTTTCTGTTCCCACAATCGTATACCCCACAGAATCCGGCTCAAACGGTGCAACTGTCTTTTTCTGCTCTTTTTTAGGAGCGGGAGACTGTGCCTGTACATTTTCCTTTGGAGTTGTTGTAAGCGCAGGAGTTGTTGTAGCAACAGTTTCTGCCACAGTATCTGTCCGGGCAGGAACTACAACATCTTTTGAAACAATGCTGTCTGTCAAGGCAATATTGTCTTGACCGGCAGGGACATCCACCTTTTCAGTAACAGATTCCTTCACATCCGAGTCTGCAACCTCTTCTACAAGAGGCTTTGCAGTAAGTTTGTCAAGCAAGTCCGGATAATACATGAAAGCTACGGCACCACCACACAACAACACTACAAATACAACGATGCCTATAAAATATTTCATAGTCGAAGAATCTGCCGTATCTTTTATCACTGGCTCAGACGGTTCCGGTTCAACAGCAACTATATTTTCAGGCATTGCTTCAGGTTCAGTTTTTTCCGGTTTCTCCTCTTCAACTTCCGGTTCGGGCTCAACTAACGGCTCTTCGACTACAGTTTCCACCAAAGGTTCTTCTATCGTGGCTTCTTCCACTAAGGCAACCTTCTCCTCCACCTCTTGTTCCGGAGTTTTGATTTCAGTATCTTCATCATCTTCACTGTCATTTTCCTGCAGGGTGTCCTCAAGCACCGTAGCGTCATTCAAAACTACAGTTTCAAAATGCGAAAATGGTCTATTGATAATATCTTTCAAAGCCGGTTCCGGTGTAAACGACACTTTTGTATGCCCTTGTATCTCAAACCTTTCCCCCGTATTCACATTAACGCTTTCACGACTCCCGACATCTATCAGCTTGAAAGTCCCCAAACCTCGTATCTTCACATATTTGTCCTTCTCCAAAGACTCCTCAATCAGCTGGAAGAATTCTTTCACAAAACTATCCGCATTCTTCTTGCTCATGCCATGCCTTTCAGCCAGCGTGTCAATCAGGTCTTGTATGTTCAGTTTCTCGTTCATAATACGGGAGATTTTTTAAAAGCCGGTTACTTAAACTTATCCTTTAACAATGTACTCGGCTTATAGGTCAACACCAATTTGGGAGGCACCAGCATACGTTGCTTTGTAGTCGGATTCACAGATATACGCTCTGCCTTCTTTTTCACTTCGAATGTACCGAACCCTTGTATAGAGATAATATTCCCCTCCTCCAACTGCCGTGTCATATCTGCCAGCAATGAAGCAACCAGCTCAGAAGTATCTTTCAATGTGTACCCTAACCTCCGCGACAATTCAGAAGTAAACTCTTTGTTATTCAAAATGTAAGCCTTTAAATTGAACTACGGTGCTATATTAGCAAATCTTCTTCACATATGCAAGAAGATAAGGAAAAATCTTTAAATTATTCGTCCAAAAAGGTCGAAATCATCGGAATTTACTATCTCTACGTGGTAAAAGTTACCTATATGCAACGCCCTGTCTCCACGCTCAATCAAAACCTCAGGATCCACTTCGGGAGAATCAAATTCTGTACGTCCAATATAATATTCGCCTTCCAGCCGGTCAATGATTACTTTCATCTGCCTGCCTACTTTCTCCGCACTCAACTCCCCTGAAATGCCTTGTTGAATAGACATTAACTCATCCAAGCGCGCTTGTTTCACTTCCTGGGGAATAGAATCCTCATATTCAGCAGCGGCATACGTCCCTTCTTCTTCCGAATACGCAAAAGCCCCCATTCTATCGAAACGCACTTTACGGACAAACTCTTTCAGCTCCTCAAAATCGGCTTCAGTTTCTCCTGGATGCCCCACCATCAGTGTAGTACGGAGATGAATACCGGGAACCTCCTCACGGAATTGTTCTATCAGCTTATACGTCTCATCCTTCGTCACATGGCGACGCATCTTTTGCAGCATATTGTCACTGATATGTTGCAGGGCAATATCCATATATTTGCATACATTGTCACGCTCGCGCATCACACGGAATAAATCAGCCGGAAAATGTGCCGGATAGGCATAATGCAAGCGTATCCACTCCACTCCGGGAATATCCGAAATCCGCTCAACAAGCTCGGGCAACATTTGCTTCTTATATAAATCTACTCCGTAATAGGTCAACTCCTGGGCTATAACCTGGAATTCCTTTACACCCCGTGCAACCAAATACTTCACCTCGTCAAGTATCTCCTCCATCGGGCGCGACACATGCCGTCCCGTAATGATGGGAATAGCGCAATAAGAACATTTACGGTCACATCCTTCGGATATCTTCAAATAGGCATAATGCTTGGGAGTGGTCAATGTGCGCTCTATGTGCAGCTCGTCATGATAGGCCTTTCCCAAATCCTGCAACAACTCTCTCCAATTGAATTTACCATAGAATTTATCCACCTGGGGAATTTCAACGGCCAATTCCTTCAGATAACGTTCCGAAAGGCAACCCATTACATAAAGCTTCTCCAAGTTTCCTTCCTCCTTGGCCTGCGCAAATTCCAGAATCATATTAATGGATTCCTCCTTGGCGTCACCGATGAAACCGCAAGTATTGATTACGGCAATCTGTCCCTTCGGTCTTTCCGCATCATGTGTCACATGGAATCCCACTTCCTCCAACTGACGCATCAAATGTTCCGAATCCACCAGGTTTTTAGAACATCCTAAAGTGATGATATCTATAGTCTTCCGTTTCATGCATTCTCCCCGAACAGTGAATCAACAAATTCCTTTTTACGGAACACCTGCAAATCTTCCATTCCTTCACCCAATCCAATATATTTAACCGGAATTTTAAACTGGTCTGAAATGCCGATGACTACGCCACCCTTGGCTGTTCCGTCCAACTTTGTAACAGCCATTGCCGTAACCTCCGTTGCCAGAGTGAACTGCTTGGCTTGTTCGAATGCATTCTGTCCGGTTGAGCCATCCAACACAAGCAACACCTCATTCGGAGCATCAGGAACAACCTTCTTCATCACATTCTTGATTTTCGTCAGTTCATTCATCAAACCGACTTTATTATGAAGGCGTCCTGCTGTATCTATAATTACCACATCGGCATTATTGGCAGTTGCGGAACTCAGTGTGTCAAAAGCGACAGAAGCCGGGTCAGCACCCATTTTCTGCTTTACAACAGGTACACCTACCCGTTCACCCCATATCACCAACTGCTCCACAGCAGCAGCACGGAAAGTATCGGCAGCACCCAGATAAACAGACTTTCCGGCTTTCTTGAATTGATAAGCCAGTTTGCCAATCGTAGTAGTCTTCCCTACACCATTGACGCCCACTACCATAATGACGTATGGTTTCTTCGCAATCGGTGCTTCAAAGTCATCCACATCCTCCGAATTATTCTCTGTAAGCAACGCTGCGATTTCATCACGTAAAATATGATTCAGCTCAGTGGCATTCATATATTTGTCGGCTGCTGCACGCTTTTCGATACGTTCAATAATTTTCAGTGTCGTTTCCACGCCCACATCCGAAGTTATCAACACCTCTTCCAGATTATCCAATACTTCATCATCAACTTTTGACTTTCCTGCCACGGCACGCGCAATCTTGCCAAACACACTTTCTTTGGTCTTAGATAATCCTTTATCTAATGTTTCCTTTTTTTCCTTGGAGAAAAAACTAAAAAATCCCATACACTAATTATTTTTATGCAACCTGTTTTCGCATTCCCTGCAAAGATAGTGCAAACCGGATGCAGAATAAAATGAACCCGTTCATTTTTTATGCCGAGGTGCAGCCTATCTTCGCATTTTCAGCAAAGATATAACAAAACTGACGAATATTAAAAACTTCGTCCTCTTTTTAAAAAGAAATCCCCTTACCGGAAATACCGACAAGGGGATCTTTATAAGTCATCAGCGCTTTACAGCCACTGTATTTATCTTATTTCTTAAAGAAGTTCTGAACATCTTCATTACGGACCATCTGTTCATCAAAGATGTAAGCACCAGTCTTAGGAGACTTCACCATTTTGATAACCTTTGTATAAGAACGTCCTTCTTTGCTTCCTTCGTGCAAGGTTGCTACCGCTTTCTTTGCCATAAGTTATAGATTTATTATTTAATTTCTTTATGTACTGTCACTCTCTTCAGAATCGGGTTGTATTTCTTCAACTCCAATCTCTCTGTGGTATTCTTTCTGTTCTTCGTCGTAATATAACGAGAAGTACCCGGCATACCGCTATCCTTGTGTTCTGTGCATTCCAGAATCACCTGTACTCTGTTACCTTTTGCTTTCTTTGCCATAATCAGTATTCTCCTCTACTTTAGCCAATAACTTTAATGCTTTTCCAATCACAATAACCTTTAGCTACCGCATCTTTCAAAGCAGCGTCCAGTCCTTTCTTATTAATAATGCGCAAACCATTAGCGCAAATGCTAAGGCTGATCCAGCAATCCTGCTCTACATAGTAGAACTTCTTGTTAAACAAGTTCAAATCAAAGGTTCTCTTTGTTCTTCTCTTTGAGTGTGAAACATTGTTGCCAATCATGGCCTTCTTTCCGGTAATTTGACAAATCTTTGACATTTCTATCTTAATTTTATAGTTTTCTTTTTTGCCTATTTCAAACAGAGCGCAAAGTAAGCACTTTTATCGTTACCAAACAAGTTTTTCTTAAAATAATTCACTGTATGATAGCATTTTTTCCTCATTTCAGCTTCTCACAAAGCAACAAAAGGGCATTTTGAATTGCTTTTTCCACATTTCCCTTTCTTCCCTCGTCTCCCTCCTGCTTCATGGTAACGATTTCATTTTTATAGGCAGCGGCTATCCACACCGTACCCACCGGTTTTTCCGGAGTCCCACCTCCAGGACCTGCAATACCGGAAGTAGCCACTGCACAATCTGTTTTCAGCGTTTTCATCGCACCTTTCACCATTTCCGTAACAGTTTCGCGGCTTACTGCTCCATGTTTTTCCAAAGTTTCGGCAGATACATGCAGCAAAGACATCTTTATTTCATTGGAATACGCCACTATACTACCATTAAAGTATTCCGAACTGCCGGGAACGGAAGTTATCAGAGCGGCAATCCCTCCACCCGTACAACTTTCTGCGGTGGAAAGGGACAATTTCTTTGCTTTCAGCAGCTCTCCTACCTTTTCTTCCAGCTTCATACCTTATTATATATTATCCTAAAGTTACGCGTGAATAAGCAGGTGCTTCCATCGGACAAAAATCCTTATCCATATACTTGAAGTATCCGGTAATGGCAATCATGGCAGCGTTATCCGTTGTGTAGCTGAACTTCGGAATAAATATTTTCCAACCATACTTCCCGGCATGCTCACGGAAAGCATTACGCAATCCATTATTGGCAGAAACGCCTCCTGCAACAGCCACTTCCTTTATTTTATATTGTTTGGCAGCTTTGCGCAACTTATCCATCAAGATATCTACAACGGTAGCTTCCAGTGATGCCGCCAAATCCATCTTGTGATGTTCGATGAAATCGGGGTCGTCCTTCATCCAGTCGCGCAGAGAGTAAAGAAACGAGGTCTTAAGTCCGCTGAAACTATAATCCAACCCTGGAATATGCGGTTTGCTGAACGAGAAGGCTTTAGGATTACCTTGCCGAGCCAGTTTGTCAATAATCGGACCACCTGGATATCCCAATCCCATTACCTTCGAGCATTTGTCAATGGCTTCACCGGCGGCATCATCAATGGTCTGCCCCAAAATTTCCATATCGTTATAGGCTTTCACCAAGATAATCTGTGAGTTTCCACCGGAAACCAGCAAGCAGAGGAAAGGAAATTCCGGCTGCACATTATCTTCACCTTCTGCTTTAATGAAATGAGCTAAAACATGGCCAGTCAAATGATTAACATCAATCATGGGAATGCCTAATGAACGGGCGAACCCTTTGGCGAAAGATACCCCCACCAACAATGACCCCATCAATCCCGGTCCACGTGTAAAAGCCACAGCACTCAATTCCTCTTTAGTTACTCCGGCGCGTTTCAATGCCTCATGCACTACCGGAACTATATTTTGTTGGTGCGCGCGGGAAGCCAGTTCAGGCACTACCCCGCCGTATGCTTCATGCACAGCTTGGCTGGCCACCACATTCGAAAGCAGATAACCATCTTTGATGACAGCTGCAGAAGTGTCATCACAAGAAGATTCTATTCCCAAGATTATTGTACTCATAATGTTTATTTACGTTTAAACGCTGCAAAAGTAGTGATAAAAGTACGATTCATAACGTATTATTTCATATTTTTGTTGGCTGATTATAAAAATTAACCGCCTATCAGAAAGCTAAAAAAAACAGTACGCTGGGTACTCGGTATTGTATTGGGATTGTATATCGGTACCATATTGTTGCTGAACATTCCATCCGTTCAGCGACAAATGTCTGTATTTGTTGCCAATGAACTGGCTTCCATACTGGACAGCAAGATTTCCATTGGGCGAATAAACATAGGATTGCTGAACCGCATCATCATCGACGACCTGCTCCTGGACGACCAGTCTAGCAAGGAAATGCTGAAGGTGACCCGTCTTTCTGCCAAATTCGATATTCTCCCCCTATTCAGCGGCAAAATATCCATCAGTAACATACAATTGTTCGGCTTTAACATCAATCTGAACAAGCAGACTCCCAAGGATAAACCTAATTTTCAGTTTGTACTCGACGCATTCGCATCCAAAGATACGGTTCAAAAGAAAAACAACCTGGATCTCCGTATCAATTCCTTACTGATACGCCGCGGAAAGGTTTCATATGATGTGCTGTCCGAGAAAGAGACTCCGGGAAAGTTCAATCCACAGCATCTCCGCTTGCGTAACATTATTGCAAACATCTCCCTAAAAGCATTGCAAAATGATTCTATCAATGCTGCCATCAAGCGTCTGAGCATCGAAGAAGAACATTCCGGATTTGAATTGAAGAAACTAAGCCTAAAGGTTATCGGCAATGACCAACGGATGAAAATCGAAAATTTCGCCATCGACCTCCCCAACACCTCTTTGGCAATGGATACTATACACATGGATTATGACAGTCTGGGGGCATTTGACAATCTTGCCCAAGATGTCCGTTTCTCATTCCATTTGCTGCCCTCTCAAATCGCCTTGCAGGATTTATCGGCTTTTGTTCCGGCTTTTGGTTCTTTCAAGGAAAAATTGCAAGTAGAGGTACAGACGGACGGCACTGTCAATCAACTGAATTGCCCGCACCTTTCCGTCTCTGTCGGAAATCATTTTTATCTGAGGGGAGACGTATCACTACAAGACCTTTCCCATCCGGAAAATGCTTATATATTCGGCAATTTGTCCAATTTGTACGCAGACCCGGAAGGAATTGCCTTCTTTGTCCGGAATTTCAGCAAGAACTATAATGGAGTACCTCCCGTCCTGCAACACTTAGGAACGGTTTCCTTCCGTGGAGAAGTATCGGGCTACTTCACAGACCTCGTAACTTACGGACAAGTACGCACTGACATCGGAACCATCCAAACTGACGTAAAACTAAGTTCTAACAAAGATAAAGGTTATTTTGCCTATTCCGGTGCAGTGAAAACCAAAGAGTTTGAGCTGGGCAAGATGCTGGGTAACAAAAAACTGGGTAAAGTAACTTTCAATCTGGATGTCAACAGCAGCCATTACGAAAACCAATACCCATCCGTACTGCTGAAAGGGCTGGTTGCCTCCATTGATTACAGCGACTACAATTACGAAAATATCACCCTGGATGGAGAATACAAGCAGGGAGGCTTCACGGGAAAAGTCGCCTTGGATGACACCAATGGTTCTGTTATTTTGAACGGTACCATCAATACCGCCAGTCGGGTACCGACTTTCAACTTTCAGGCAAGCATCGACAAATTTCGTCCTCATGCCCTACATCTGACACCCAACTATGAAGATACGGAAATATCAGTCAAAGTCAAGGCTGACTTCACCGGCGGTTCCATTGACGAGATGAACGGTGAAATCAACGTTGACAGCTTACTGTTCGCAGCTCCGGAAACACAATACTTCCTGGACAATCTGAAGATATCCGCCATCAGAGAAAGCGAAGACCAGAAACGGCTGACCATCCAATCCAACTTTCTCCAAGGTCGCATAGAAGGCGATTATTCTTATCGTACCCTGCCTGCCAGTGTACTGAATATCATGCGTCGTTATATCCCCGCCTTGATTCTGCCAGACAAGAAACCCATAGAGACGGAGAACAATTTCCATTTCGACATGCACATTTACAATACGGAACTACTCTCCACCGTCTTTCAGATTCCGGTAAAAGTATATACCCATTCCACCATTAAAGGATACTTCAATGACAAGGCACAGCGACTCCGTGTAGAAGGCTATTTTCCCCGTCTCCGCTATGAAAACAAATTCATCGAATCCGGAATGTTCCTTTGCGAGAATCCCGGTGACCAGTTCCATACACGCCTACGCTTCAGCAACCGCAAATCAAGCGGCGCTGTCAATATAGCTTTAGAAGCGCAAGCCCAGAACAACAGCATACAGACCACGCTGAACTGGGGTAACAGCAGCACTGTAACCTACAGCGGGAAACTCGCCGCCGTCGCCCACTTCATCCGTGAACAGAAAGAAGCGAATGAAAACAAGAGGAAACTTCCCCCCTTAAAAACCGTCATTGATGTCCAGCCCACCAACGTGATACTGAACGATACGCTATGGGATATACATCCCTCCCAAGTGGTACTCGACTCCGGCAAAGTGTATGTCAATGATTTCTACTTCAGCCATAAAGACCGGCACTTGCGTATCAATGGTATCGTTTCACCACAACCCGAAGATACAGTACGTCTGGATTTGAAGGAAATCAACATCGGTTATGTGTTCGACATTGCAGACCTCGGAGTCAATTTCAAAGGAGAAGCCACCGGTCCGGCTTTCGCCAGCGGAGTACTGGAAACCCCCGTCATGAGCACCGACTTGTTTATCCGCAATCTCGGATTGAACGAAGGCTTGCTGGGTGATGCCAACATACACGGAGAATGGCACCACGACGTGAAGGGCATCTATCTGGATGCCCATATCCGGGAGAAAGATATCGCCAAAAGCCATGTGTATGGCTATGTCTATCCCTTGAAGCCCACCAGTTCATTGGATCTCCAAATTGAAGCGGGCGGTACCAACTTGAAGTTTATACATCATTATATGAGCAGCATCACGCCCGAATTCAACGGACGTGCCACCGGCCATGTACATTTCTATGGCAAATTCAAGGCTCTCACCATGGAAGGGCGTGTATTCGGCGATGCTTCCATGAAGGTAGACGTGCTCAACACCACTTTCTCCGTCAAAGACAGCATCTACATCGAGCCCGGCGGGTTGACCTTCCGCAACAACCGCATTTTCGACACGCAAGGGCATCAAGGCAGCATGAGCGGCTATCTGCAATATCAGCATTTCAAGAACCTGGAGTACCGTTTCAATTTCAATGTCAACGACATGCTGGTGATGAATACCAAAGAATCACCGGACTATCCCTTCTACGGCACCGTCTACGGTACGGGGAATGCCACTATTGCCGGTAATGCCCAAGATGGCGTTAACATTGACGTTGCAATGACTACCAATCGTAACACCACCTTTACCTATATAAAGGATAACGTATCTACAGCAGTCAGCAACCAGTTCATCAAGTTTGTGGACAAGACGCCACGCCGTGCCGTACAAGACTCTGTTCGCCTTTCCGACTACGAGATTGCCCAAAAGGAAATCGAGGAAGAGAAAGAGAGCGACACTGACATCCGGCTGAATCTCTTGGTAGACGCCACCCCCGACGCTACCATGAAGATTATCATGGACCCTATCGCAGGCGACTATATCAGTGGACGGGGAACCGGAAATATCCGTACTGAGTTCTTCAATAAAGGAGATGTAAAAATGTTCGGCAGTTACCGGATAAACCAGGGAGTCTATAAATTCAGTCTGCAAGAGGTTATCCGAAAGGACTTTATTATCAGGGATGGAAGTACCATTACATTCAACGGTTCGCCGCTGGATGCCACTCTGGACATAAAAGCAGGCTATACGGTCAACTCAGCATCCTTAAATGACCTGATGCCCAACGAGGCAACCTCCGGCTACATCAGCCAGACAAATGTAAAAGTGAACTGTATGATGGACCTTACCGGACAATTGACTTCACCCGATGTAAAATTCGACATCGAGCTGCCCAACGAACGCGATGAAGTGCAGGCCATTGTCCGTAACTATATTCCTACTGACGAGCAAATGAACATGCAGATACTCTATCTGTTGGCTATCGGCAAGTTCTATACCCCGGAAAACTTGGGAGCCACCCAGAATTCGAATATGATGTCCAGTGTTGTTTCATCCACCCTTTCCGGACAGTTGAATAACGCTTTATCGAACATTCTCGATGTTAATAACTGGAACTTCGGCACCAATTTCAGTACCGGTGAAAGAGGCTGGACAGACATGGAGTTCGAGACCATGCTTTCGGGGCAATTATTGAATAACCGACTACTTATCAATGGTAATTTTGGCTATCGTGACAATCCGATGGCAAATACCAATTTTGTGGGAGACTTTGAAGCAGAATGGCTCGTCAACCGTTCCGGAGACATCCGCCTGAAAGCGTACAACGAAACGAACGACCGCTACTACACCCGGACAAATCTGACAACACAAGGTATTGGCATTATCTTCAAAAAGGATTTCAACAAATGGAGTGAGCTCCTTTTCTGGAACAGATGGAAACTCAACCGGCTGAGAAAGGAACAAGAAATAAAACAAGATACTCTATCCTCTGATAAAATAAACACAGAACAGCAGATGCCCGAGGCACAATCAAAACGGAAAAGGGAGCAAAAATAAGATTGACGTCCTCACTGTCCACATTGAAGGTTTTAGAATAGGGACTGTCGTAAAAAGAATAAAACTTTATAACGAATTGATTGCCAATGCAATAT
>NZ_QTMD01000070.1:0-4376 GCF_003602995.1 Bacteroides sp. AF25-38AC
AAAAAAAAAGCTGATAAGCATATAAACAAGTTATGCTTTATAACAAGTCATTGATTTTTTACGGATAAGTGGTTGATTTACTGTCGGAAAAAGAAAAACAATAGGGAAAAAAAGCAAAGCAAAACCAACCAACGGGCGGTAGGACTGTGAACGGCTTTTTATGGCGTGTACACATTTGTGTACAAAAAGTTTGTATTTTATTGAAATATAGCTATCTTTGTACTGAATTTAAAAGCAAACAGATATGGAAGCATTATCAGTAAGAGAATACCGTAACAACCTCGCAGCGTCTTTCACCAAAGCTGACAATGGCGAGCAGGTACTAATTCGCAGGAAAAACGAGATTTACGCTTTGGTAAAAGTTGGTCGTGAAGATTTGATGATAACCCCGGAACTGCAAGCAAGGATTGACAAGGCAAGGGAAGAAATCAAATCCGGAAAGTGTGTTACCCTCAAAAGCAGTGAGGATATTGATGCTTATTTCGACAGTCTATGATGTACACAATTAGGGTTTCCGACGGGGTGGATAAGGTGATTGCCAAATGGAAGAAATCAAACCCCAATTTGTTCAAGAAGTATAAGAAAATCTACAAAGAATTGTTAGAGCACCCTAAGACTGGGCTTGGGCATCCCGAAGCGTTAAGGGGCGGTGGGGATATTACATGGTCTCGACACATTACCGCCCATGACCGGATAATCTATGACATTTACGAGGAAGTGGTAGAGGTCTACATTTTGGAGGTAGAGGGGCATTACAACGATAAATGATAAAACTGTTATGGTCGAATATTGTGTTTACTGGTTAGAGAACGGCGAGCCTATGCACGAGGTGTTCTCTAACCTTGCCGCCGCCGAGATGTACTCATGTGCGATAAGAGGGAAAGAAAACGTTGAATGGGTGGAGGTGTCCGAAGAAGAAGCCATTGATTTGGACGAACTGGAAGACATGTTCCCGGATGACTTCTGCGGCGTGTAATCCCCTTGGGTAGAAATGGGGTAGATTTTGTTAGGCTGTGGGGGATTTTCTAACACGCCGGGGCTTTTTTGCCGGGCGGTTAGTGTGGATGTATTCCAATGCGGTATGTGTATATATAGCAAGAAGTGTCCTTGTCGGACAATTCTTGCTTTTCTCGCTTTGCTCAAAAAGATTTTAAGATTACCTTTGTGACATGGAAGTAAGACGGAACGAAAAGATTACATTCCGCTGTACCCGGTATGAAAAGCTGGCACTTGCGGAGCAGGCAGCCCGATGTAGCATGAGCACATCGGAGTATTGCCGGAGTTTGTCCCTTGGAGGTCGCCCAAGGGAAAGGTACACCGAGGAGGAACGGCAGCTTCTCCGGGACATAGCCCAGTTGAAAGGAACGCTCCAACGGCTGAACAACTACTTCGGTGGTCGCCAGTACCGGGAGGTATTTGAAGAGAATCAGGCACTAATCACCGAACTTAAAAAAATACTTTCACGATGATAGGGAAAGGAAAGAGCATATCGCATGGTACGGCTGCACTGGAGTATGACCTTGCCAAAGAGATAGACGGACAGACAGCAGCCATCGAGATAGCCCGGCATGAACTTTACGGGTGTACGGGTGCGGAAATGGTACAGGAAATGAAACCATACCACGCTGATTTTCCGAACGTAAAAAACAATTGCCTACGTTTCGAGGTCAGTCCTTCGATAGAGGAAAGCGCCACCTTTACGGATGCGGACTGGGCGGAACTTGGTAACGACTTCATGCAGCGCATGGGGCTGGCGAACCACCAGTACATCATCATCCGGCACAGCGGTACGGAGAGCAAAAAAGAACAAGCCCACCTGCATATACTGGCAAACCGGGTTTCCCTTTCCGGGGAACTGTACCGGGATAACTGGATAGGGAAAAAGGCAACGGAAGCCGCCAACGCCATAGCCAAGGAACGGAACTTTGTACAGTCGCAGGACATCGGCAAAGCCAACAAAGCGGAAATCAAGGAAGCCATGGACGACGTATTGAAGAAGATGCAGGGCTTTGACTTGACTAAATTCAAGGAAGAACTTGGTAGGAGAGGTTTTAAAGTTCGGGAAGCCAGGGCAAGCACCGGAAAACTTAACGGCTACTACGTCACAGCCCGAAGCGGTACGGAGTATAAGGCGAGCGAGATAGGGAAAGGCTACACTCTCGCCCATATCGAGCGGACACAAAGCAAACTGAAATATAACTCAATGAACATATCTCATGGAAACAAACTCACATCCGGAAGCGGTAGCTTCCACCGTTAAGCAGGGACAGTACAGCCCCCGGAAAAGAAAAGACACAGCACCAAAGGTTAACCCGCAGCTTGCGATAGAACTGTTTTTTCAAGAAATGGGACGTATTGAAGCCTATACAAAGCGCATAGAGGATGCAACATCCCGAAAGGTACAAATAGACGGGAAAAGCCTCGAAAGTGCCGAAAATCGCCTAAAAAACGTATTGTCGGACTTTGAACGGCAGGGGTACAGAATGAAAAACGGCGGTTATGTGGACAAACGGATTTCGTTCTACTCAATCCTTTGTGCTGTTATCTCCCTATTGTTCGCTTGTTTCATGTGCTATCTTTGGACGGATGCAGCCAAAGACCGGGACAACTACAAGCAGTATTATGAATACTTCCAAGAGCAGGCAAGGGAACAAAAGGGAAACAAATAAACTCTAACTTTACGAATTATGGGAACAACGGAACACGAAGAACCCCGGTTCTTCTTCATACTGAACAAGGGTGCGAAGTCCGGCGGCGAAATCACCCATGCTGTCCTAAACGGTAGTATCGTTTCGAAGCCGGCAGGCTGGGACGCCTTTCATGGGCTTGTACTGGCGAAAGAGAAACTAAGCAGCGAGGAAATACAGCGGCAGATGAAAGAGCTTGGTGTAGAAATGGAAATCGTTCCTCTGATTTGACAAGATTACCCCGGCTGAAATATACCGGGGTAATCTTGTCACTTATCCTTGATTTTCCCTTTAAGGGCGTTTATAATCCACCCTTTTGGATTTGTTTTTGTCCTTGATTTTCCTCTAAGTATGGCGAGTTCTGTCATGATGTCTGGAAGTTCCATTTGTGCTGTTACAAATAAATCCCGGTTGTTTTTGATTTCTTTATCGGAGAACTCCAAAGATGTTTTTAAGTAACTTATCACTTGCCTACCTAAATCCCATGAAAGCCCGGTTTGCTTTTGTAGCTCTTTTTTGTATAGCTCTGCATCACGATGCTCTGGCTTGAATATTGGATAGAAGTTGAAACTTACAATTTTTTTCCCCTCCTTGTTTGCGGACCATTCGAATGTATAAGGACTTAGTTCGTCCAGCTCATTTTTTGCAGGTTCAATTACTTTCCGGACAAAATCGTTTGTCTTTGCGTATTTATCTTGTACTTTAAACATTTCTTTGAGCTGTTCAAGTGGATAGATTAGTTTTGTTTTCTGACCGCTTAAAAGTTCGTAGAACCGCATAGAATATACACTCTTAAACTTCATCGCAGTGGCTAATTCGTATTTGCGAAACCCTTTTGAAAAATCTAAGCAGCAGTCCCATATGTGTGAGTCTATTTGGAATGATACAACAGATGAACGCTTCTTTATCTTTGGCAATGCAATAATAGAAATGCTTATCCATTCTTTTTCATCCTCATAGGTAAAGATTTTCTTTTGTAGAGATAACAGTGCTTGTTTTACACGTGTGTAGTTTTCATCACTTTCTCCATTTAGCAATGAAGCAATAGGCATTGTGATGTGAACGGTATCAAAAAGTGTGTGTTCTATTTTTTTACAATCAGTTGCAAACCTAACTCCTTGGAGTTCACCTTGAGCCATTTCTACAATTCTATAAAGTATGCGCTTCTCATAAACGGAAAAGTCATACTTGGCTGTCGTCATAATATAGCTTTGTATTTGGTCTTTATTGACGACTGTTACACTGTTGTTCTTCTGTTGTTTCGTTTTCATCATCTACACGAAAGGATAAAATACTGTTGGCTTTATCTATGTGAGGAGCGTATATTTCAGAAAATTTTGCGAGGATAGAAATTGCGTTTTTTACCCTTTCAAATTCTTCTTTCTTAAAATGAACTATGATTTTCTTCATCCTTTATTGATTATTAGTATGTTGCGCAAATATAATAAGTAATTACGACTTGTGCAAATGGAAATCGTAGATGATGCAAAATAACATTCAAAAAGTCGTATTTGGAAGAGAAAATAACATTCAAAAAGTCGTAGTAATGTGTTAAATAGCATTCAAAAAGTCGTAGTAATGTGTTAAATGAATTGTGTAAGCGGTTGGATTTCAGCGTGATTTTTAGTTAAAAAAAAAAGCTGATAAGCATATAAACAAGTTATGCTTTATAACAAGTCATTGATTTTT
>NZ_QTMD01000071.1:0-3853 GCF_003602995.1 Bacteroides sp. AF25-38AC
ATATCACTGTTCACCTGATGGGTCAACTGGAATACAGCAGCACCGCCAAAGGCATGATCCCCTATCTTCTTCCCGCCGAAACCGCCACCGTTGCGGGCAGGAATATACACCCATT
This sequence comes from Bacteroides sp. AF25-38AC, assembly GCF_003602995.1. NCBI lineage: Bacteria > Pseudomonadati > Bacteroidota > Bacteroidia > Bacteroidales > Bacteroidaceae > Bacteroides > Bacteroides sp. AF25-38AC. Next base: position 116 of record NZ_QTMD01000071.1, read on the forward strand.
CATCCTTGCGGATAGACATGTGGCGTTTACTGGAAGGACAAATAATGATGTGGTCCCTAATCTGCCTTTTCGGATTCCCTACAAAAGCGGGAAGCATGTTGAAGCTGTCGGGACCGTCACCGTCCTTCAGATCATAACCGGCCAATGCCGCCAGTGTGGCCAGCAGGTCGACATTGCTCAACAACATGTCCGAGGTACTTCCCGCAGGCACTTTACCCGGCCACCTCACAATCATGGGAATCCGGTGACCGCCCTCCCAGGCCTCAAACTTGAAACCAAGCAGTTTCCCGCTCATGTGGTGGCCGCGCCGCCATGCCTCCTGGCCGCCACGGTTCATCATGGGACCATTGTCGCTGGTAAATATGAACAGGGTATTGTCAGCCAATCCCTCCTCTTCAAGCGTCTTCATGATTTCCCCGACAATCCAGTCCAGTTCGTGGATGGAATCACCGTAAGGACCGGCTTCACTGCTGTCCACAAAACGTTCGGCGGGTGTAAAGGGGTGGTGAATATTGGTCGTCGCATAATAAAGGAAGAACGGTCCGTCCTTATGTCCCCTGATCCATTCCACAGCCTTGTTCTTCAAGGTAGTACCCACTTCACGGTCTTTGTACAGACGGTGGGCGGCAACGGCACCTCCGATATCCTTCAAACCGAATTTCTCGTCAAACTCGGCAGTCTCGGCACGTTCGCCTCTCACAAAAGGATCATCCGGAGTATACCCGACCACGTGATGGTTTTCCACATATACAAAAGGCGGATGGCTGTTCAGAATGGGCACACCGAAATAATAGTCAAATCCAAGTTCCAGAGGCCCGGGGTAGAGTTTCTTGTTCCAGTCCATAGGCTTCTCGGTCTGAAATCCCAAATGCCACTTCCCGACAATGGCCGTTGCATATCCTGAACGTTTCATCACATCGGCTATGGTAGTCCGGGCGGTATCCACATGCAATACTTCATTCAAAAAGATAGGTGCCCACATGTCATTACGGCAGGGATATTCACCGGTAATCAACCCATAGCGCGAAGGGGAAGATACTGCCGATGAAGAGTGGGCATCCAAAAAACTACGCCCTTCTGCAGCCAGACGGTCGATATTCGGAGTCTTCACTTTGGTGGCCCCATAGCATCCTATATCCCCGTAACCCAGGTCGTCGACATTCAGGATGATGACATTGGGTTTGGCTTTCTCTGCGTTGTCGTGTCCTGCATAGGCACATAGCGGCAGGACACCAAGTCCGAGACTTAAAGGAAAAATTTTATTCATATTCATAATAATTAGATTATTTGATGGTTTCAGCAAGTTTTGCCAGTTCAAGATATTTCTTGTAGAGTTTCTCGTAAACGAGGGAACGTTTCTTATCCGGTTGATATTCAGCTTCTATATCCGACCCCATGTGTTTCGTAGCCTCACTGATATCCGGATATATCCCCGCAGCAACAGCCGCAAACATGGCTGCCCCCAGGGCGCAGGTCTGTTCCGAACGGACTACGCGGATAGGCATATCCAGCACATCTGCCAGTGTCTGCATCACGAAAGGAGCTTTCTTGCTGATGCCTCCGATGGCATTGACGAAGTCTATACGCAATCCCTGTCCTTTCATGTGTTCAACGATCCGGCGGGAACCGAAAGCAGTAGCTTCAACCAGTGCCCGGAAAACTTCCGGTGCGGTGCTGCCCAGGGTAAGGCCTGCAATGGCTCCTTTCACATTCTGGTCGGCATCAGGAGTACGTCGGCCATTCATCCAGTCCAAAGCGACAACACTGTCTTCCGAGGGTTCCACAGCCTGGGCTTCACGGGTCAGTTCGACCAGCATGCCGTCCAATACTTTCTGCTTCTCCTCACCGTCAGGGATGTTTTTCAGTGTCCATGCCAGCATTTTCTTGAACCAGGCGTAGATGTCTCCGAAAGCCGACTGTCCGGCTTCGAAACCGACGAATCCCGGAAGCACCGAACCGTCCACCTGGCCGCAGATTCCCTTGATACAGCGTCCGCCTACCTCGTCTTTGCCGGCAACCATGATGTCGCAGGTGGATGTTCCCATGATGCGTGTCAGTATACCCGGGGCTACCAAAGCCCCTACAGCTCCCATATGTGCGTCCAGTGCCCCTACGGCTACGGCAATACCTTCGGACAATCCGAGCTTCTCTGCCCATTCAGCAGTAAGTGTACCCGCTACGGTATCGCTGGTATGCGTCTGCGTGAAGAGATGCGGCAGCATTTCGGCAAGTGACGGATTAAGTTCCGAGAGAACTTCAGCGCAAGGAAGCCCCCGGCTTTCATGCCACATTGCTTTATGGCCAGCGGCACAACGGCTACGGAAAACTTGTTCAGGCTTAGTATTACCCGTAACCAGCCCCGTCACCCAATCACAGTGTTCCACCCAGGCATAAGCAGCATTCTTTATTGCGACGTTCGTATTGATAACATGCAATACTTTCGACCACACCCATTCTGAAGAATAAGTACCTCCTTCGTAAAGCAAATAATTGAGATTACGCTCTTTGATCAGTGCATTGATCTGTTCAGCCTCACGAACTGCCGTATGGTCTTTCCAAAGAATGAACATGGCATCCGGTTCTTCAGAGAATTCAGGCTGCAGCGCTAATGGCATTCCCTCAGAATCGGTCAGAGCAGGAGTACTGCCGGTAGTATCAAAGCATAGTCCGCATACTGAAGCCACTTCTCCATCTGCCAAATTGGATAAAGCTACATGCACAGCCTCTGTCATGGATTCAATATAATCCAATGGATGCTGACGATAGCGGTTACTGTGTGCATCGCAATAAAGCCCCGCTTTCCAACGGGGATAAAAACTTACCCCCGTAGCCATTTCACGGCCAGTATATGTATACACTACCAGTGCACGACAAGAATCCGTACCAAAATCAAGACCAATAACGTATTTCTTGTTTGATTCCATACTCTAAAGCATTATTTGGTTGTTAACTCTTGTTTTCTTGCAATGAAGAACCCATAATAGGCAATCACTGCAAAAGCAACGGCCGGTACAGCATATGCAGCCATAATACTACCTGTCTGGTCGGAGACAATACCCTGGATTTGGGTCAGAACGGCAGCACCGGCAATAGCCATTACCATGAATGAACCTCCAATCTTAGTATCATCCCCCAAACCTGTAAGACCAAAACCATAAATGGTCGGGAACATCAATGACATACATCCGGAAATACCCATCAGGCAATAGACGCCGAAACTGCCCTTACCGAACATGGCACCCAAACAACACATTACAGCAAGAAGCGCAAGTCCTATCAAGAGTTTATAAGCTTTCACGTACTTCATCATTGCAGTGCATACAAACCTCATGGTCACAAAGAGAATGAGCGACATGATATAGTAAGTGGCCGCAGCCTGTTCTGCCGTACGCGGCAGCAAGTCATCCAATCCAAGCCATTCACAACAATTATAGAATGCGGCAGCTACCGGTTCCACTCCCCGTAATGCATTTACAACAGCATCTGCAGAAGCAGAATCTCCTAAAGAAGCCAATACACCGTCAAAATTCAGCTGTACCATAGCATAACGGATCACGAATGACCATACGGCTATCTGTGCACCAATATTGAAAAATTGTGCTATTACACCCCATACATAATTCTTATTGTTTATAAGACGACGAAGAGTGGCACCAAACTCTATTTTTTCACCTTTTTCACTAAGATTGGGCATTCTGGTAAGCCGGATGGCAAGCAAGAGCACCAACATCACCAGAC
>NZ_QTMD01000071.1:3863-4063 GCF_003602995.1 Bacteroides sp. AF25-38AC
GGCATTCTGGTAAGCCGGATGGCAAGCAAGAGCACCAACATCACCAGACCAAGCACCACATAAGCAGTAGTAACAGCATTCAATTCCTGCCCCTGGATGGCGGCCAGCTCCTCAGCCGGAAGTTGGGCACGCTCTGTCGCTGTCATTCCATTCAGTTGTGAGAGGATGAAAATCTGACTGATCACCACTCCCGTAATCGC
>NZ_QTMD01000072.1:0-3236 GCF_003602995.1 Bacteroides sp. AF25-38AC
GAACGTCCGGGTGCGGTTTACCTGGCTTCAGCATTGGCAAGCCATACACAGAAGGGATTGCCTACTTTTGGCATTTACGGACGTGATGTACAGGAGGTGACCAATATGGAGATACCGGAAGATGTACAGGAAAAATTGTTGCGCTTTGCCCGTGCAGGTATAGCTGTGGCTACAATGAAGGGGAAATCCTATCTTTCAATCGGCAGTGTATCCATGGGCATTGCAGGCTCTATTCCCAATCCTGATTTCTTCCAAGAGTATTTGGGCATGCGTAATGAGTATGTGGATGCCAGTGAGATAGAACGTCGTGTCCAGTTGGGCATTTATGACCATGAAGAGTTCGCACGTGCCATGGCATGGACAGAAAAGTATTGCAAGAGTAATGAAGGGACAGACTTTAATCCGGAACATCTGGTATATTCCCGTGAAGAGAAAGATGCCCGTTGGGAATACGTGGTAAAAATGACCCTTATTTTCCGTGATATGATGATTGGCAATCCCAAATTGGCTGAAATGGGGTTCAAGGAAGAGTCAATGGGACACAATGCGATTGCTGCGGGTTTCCAGGGACAGCGCCAGTGGACGGATTATAAGCCTGACGGTGATTTTTCAGAAGCTATACTGAATACTTCTTTCGATTGGAACGGTATCCGTGAAGCATTTACTTTCGCTACGGAAAATGATACGTTGAATTGTACTTCAATGCTCTTCAATCATCTATTGACCAATACTGCACAGATATTTGCGGATGTGCGTACTTATTGGAGTCCGAATGCCATAGAACGGGTAACGGGTAAGAAATTGGAAGGTAAGGCGGCAAACGGTTTCATTCACCTGATCAACTCCGGCTCTTGTACGCTTGATGGAACAGGCTGTCAGACACGTGACAATAAACCGGTAATGAAGCCTTTCTGGGAAATTACGGAAGAGGAAGTAGAAGCTTGTCTTTCTGTAACCAAGTGGCATCCGGCCAGTCGCGAATATATGCGTGGCGGTGGTTATTCTTCCCAGTTCCTGACCCGTGGTGAAATGCCGGTAACAATGTGCCGTCTGAATCTCGTAAAAGGTCAAGGTCCGGTATTGCAGATTGCCGAAGGCTGGACAGTAAATTTGGATAAGGATGTCTTCAAGGCTATCAATGAACGTACTGACCGTACATGGCCTTCCACTTTCTTCGCTCCACGTCTGACAGGTAAGGGGTATTTCCGTGATGTATATACTGTTATGAATAACTGGGGGGCTAATCATGGCGCTATCAGTTATGGTCATATCGGTGCTGACTTGATTACTCTGGCTTCCATGCTTCGTATCCCGGTATGCATGCACAATGTTTCTGAGGAAAATATTTTCCGTCCCAGTGCATGGACTGCTTTTGGCGAGGATATGGAAGGCAGTGACTATAGAGCTTGCAAGAATTATGGACCTCTCTATAAATAAAGGACACAGGCGTTATGTTGAAATCAACCAAACTGAAAAACACTCTGCTGGTAGGTGCAACTGCAATACTTGTATCATGCGGCGGACAAAAAGAAATCAAGATGGGAAGTTATGCTTATGATGCCCAGTTCTTAAAGGACCACGGCATTGAATATACTGAATTGGTATCTGCTGATGGGAATTCTAAAGTGATGGTTATTCCCGCATGGCAAGGCCGTGTAATGACTACTTCCGCTTCCGGCGATGAAGGTGATAGTTACGGCTGGATTAATTATCGTTTCATAAATGAAGGCAAAGTCAGTTCTCAATTTAATCCGGTAGGAGGTGAGGAACGCTTCTGGCTTGGTCCGGAAGGTGGTCCGTTCTCACTTTATTTTAAGGAAGGACAAGAGCAGGTTTATGATAATTGGATAGTTCCTCCGGTACTTGATACTGAAGCTTTTGACATAAAGTCGCAAGACAACAGTAGTATCCGTTTTGTGAAAGATACCCGTTTGACAAATGCTTCCGGTACTACTTTTGATATGAATATTGACCGTACTGTATCGTTGATGGATGCCGGTGAAGTGGCTGCCGATTTTAATATCCAGCTTACAAATGATATGAAAATTGTAGCTTACAAGAGTGAGAATAAGATTACCAATACAGGTGACAAGGCATGGACAAAAGAGGGTGGTCTTGTATCCGTATGGATGCTCGGCTGTTTTAATCCTACACCGACCACTACTGTATTCATTCCTTATAAGCAAGATGCGGAAGGAACAATTGTGAATGATGAATATTTCGGTAAGATACCGGCGGATAGGCTGATAAAGGAAAATGGTATTATCTATTTCAAGATTGACGGGCTCTATCGTTCCAAGCTGGGATTGCCGGCTTCACGGGCAACGGATATTTGCGGAAGTTATGATTCATCGAAAGGCGTACTCACAATCCTGTGGTGTAGTCTTCCCGAAACTCCTTCAGTCTACGTAAATGGCCAATGGGGACCTCAGGAAGATCCGTTTGCCGGCGATGTAATCAACTCTTATAATGACGGTCCGGTAGAAGACGGTTCTATAATGGGACCTTTCTATGAAATTGAAACGTCTTCTCCTGGTGCGGAGCTGGCTCCCGGTGCCTCATTGGTCCATACGCAAAAGGTGATTCATATACAGGGTAAGGATGAACAATTGGTTCCTATCGTGCAAGATTTATTTGGAGCAGATTTGAATGTAATAAAAACAAAGTTTCAATAGGGTAACTATATAATGGAGAATTCGTATGGAATCAAATAAAATAATACCGAAAGGAATCCTCTTCCCATTCATTCTGCTCACTACTCTTTTCTTTGCCTGGGCTGTGCCGAATAATCTGACAGATACCATGCTTGCAGCTTTCAAGCGTATCATGAGTATGAGTGATTCAAAAACAGCCTGGATACAGGTAGTGTGCTATTTGTTGGGATATGGATGTTGTGCTGTTCCCGGTGCCTTGTTTATCAAGAAATACACTTATAAATCAGGCGTGATGCTGGGGCTTGGTCTATATGCATTTGGGGCTTTACTGTTCTATCCTGCCATGCTTAGCTCGGGAGTGAATGTTGATTTCAGCTTCTTTATGTATCTGCTGGCAATCTTTGTTCTCTTTGCCGGACTTTCAGTTCTGGAGACGTCTACTAATTCTTATGTATTGGCAATCGGTCCTGAAAGTACCGCGACACGCCGTTTGAATCTGTCTCAGGCCTTCAATCCGTTCGGAGCGATTACGGGAGTGGTGATCAGTCAGATTTTCATCCTCTCACAACTGAATGGAATGAC
>NZ_QTMD01000073.1:0-2835 GCF_003602995.1 Bacteroides sp. AF25-38AC
GAATGGAAAAACCAAACGCAGGTAGATTTTCAAAACAGAAATAGTGTCGTTGATTTTCTTCTGAAAGAATTTTCCGATTGGGACGAACGCTACAAAGAATTGATTCATACGACGTTGTCATTTGTAGGATTGGCTACACGGATATTTCCTTTAGAAAAGCCTTGGAAAAGCAAGCGCCCATTACCCATAACAATGATTGGGGATGCCGCACATTTGATGCCGCCTTTTGCAGGGCAGGGAGTAAATAGTGGGTTGGTGGATGCCTTGATATTGTCTGATAATCTAGCCGATGGAAAATTTAATAGCATTGAAGAGGCTGTTAAAAATTATGAACAGCAAATGTTTATCTATGGCAAAGAAGCACAAGAAGAATCAACTCAAAACGAAATTGAAATGTTTAAACCCGACTTTACGTTTCAGCAATTGTTAAATGTATAAAATGGAATAAAACGGCACATAACAAACAAATTGGCAATAGAGCCGGTGAAGTACTTCTATTGAACTTTTGTGCAATGTTGAAGATTAGTAATTCTATTCAACATTTGTGCTAAAAGTCGGCTCCATCGCCAATTTGCCAAACGTTGTACGACATAGTAAAACCGAACCAAACAAAATGAAAGTCAGAGAAGAAAAGTTAAGAACAATTATAGAATGGTCGGAGAAAAACGAAGATGTAAGAGTTCTTCTTCTGACAAGTTCACTTGTAAATCCTTTAGCACTTGTTGACGAATTTAGTGATTTAGACATTGAATTTGTTTTTGAGGATAATACAAATTACATTTCAGACAAAAGCTGGACGCTTAAATTCGGAAATCCAATTGCTATGATTGAAGAAGACGAAAGTTGTTTTAACCATAAACACGCAATGAAAATGCTACTTTATGAAGACGGTGTGAAAGTAGATTTTAAACTTTACAGCAAATCAAAATTTATAAAGGAAACGCAAGAGAAAGAATTACCAGAAGATTGGGATATTGGTTATAAAATTTTAATTGATAAAGATGGTATTACAAAGCAAATGCTGAAACCAACTTATCAAATTTCCATTATCAAAAAACCGTCTGAAAAAGAGTTTCAAAATCTAATAAACGATTTTTGGTGGGACACAACTTACGTGGCAAAGTGTCTTGTGAGAGATGAAATATTCTATGCGAAATTTATGTCGGAAACCGTTATTCGCACAGAATATCTAATTCCTTTAATTGAATGGCACATTGCAAGTGAACACAATTGGAACATAACGACCAATAAATATGGACGACTTTTCAAAAAGTATCTTAACCAGGAAATGTGGGCTAAAACAGAACAAACATTTTCAGGGAGCGATATAAAGGAAAATTGGACTGCTCTATTTTCAATGACTGATTTAGTTTCAGAAATAGGAACTGAATTGTCAAAAAAATTAGAGTACAAATACCCGGATAAATTAGAAAATGACATACGAAAATATTTAGCTGGACTAAAACCCAAAACATAACTACGTCGTACAACATCGTATTGGCAATAGGCGGGCTGAACGGCTTCGTATCAACGGAAGTGCAAAATTCAACTTCTGTTCTTCGATTAAAGTTCAGTGCTAAAAATCCCGCCCATCGCCAATACGCGGCACGTTAGCGGGCATTGTGAAAGATACCAGCATAACAGTTAAACATTGATAAATGAAAAAAAAACTACTTTGGATATTAATTTTAGGACTGATAATAATCAGTTGCAAACAAAGGAAAACAGAAATGAAAGAGAAAATAATTAAAACAAACGGCATTGAACTCTGTACGGAAAGTTTTGGAAATAAGAAAAATCCAGCAATCCTTTTGGTAGCAGGTGCAACCGTATCAATGCTGTATTGGGACACTGAATTTTGCCAACAATTATCTGAAAAAGGATTTTTTGTTATTCGTTACGACAACAGAGATGTAGGAAAATCCACTAATTATGAACCAGGTTCTACTCCATACGATATTGTTGACTTAACTAATGACGCTATTTCAATATTGGATGGCTACAAGATTGACAAAGCACATTTTGTGGGGATTTCTTTGGGCGGACTAATTTCTCAAATAGCATCAATAAAGTTTGCCGACAGAGTTAACTCCTTAACTCTTATGTCATCAGGCCCTTGGGGAGACTCAGACCCAACTATACCTGAAATGGACACGAGTATTTTAGATTTCCATAGTAAAGCAGGTACAGTCAATTGGACAAATGAAGACAGTGTGGTAAACTATTTAATTCAGGGTGCAGAATTAATGAGTGGCAAGAAACAATTTGACAAACAAAGAAGTGAAAAACTGATAAGAGCTGAGTTCAATAGAGCCAACAATTATATAAGTATGTTCAATCACGCTGCATTGCAAGGTGGTGAAGAATATTGGAACAGATTAAACGAAATCAAACAACCCACCTTAATTATCCACGGAACAGACGACAAAATTTGGCATTATAAGAATGCAGGTTTTTTACTAGAAAAAATAAAAGGTTCAAATCTAATCACCCTTGAAGGTACAGGACACGAATTACACGTTGATGATTGGAAATCAATAATTGATGGAATAGAAAAACACATAAATGACTGATAAACAAAAACAACGACCCGCTAACAATGTATATAAAAAATAGGCGAAACAGTAGTAAATTCAAGGCTTTTGGCTCGTATTATACTTTGTGCTTAACCGAAAATTTGGCACTTCGAAATCGCCTACTTTTCATATACTAACCGTTATGTGCCATTTTTGAATGACAATGCGAATAGATACAGACAAACAAATGAATTTACTTAGTGATAAGAACGTTGCAATAATTGGTGGTGGACCCGTTGGACTGACTATGGCAAAATTA
>NZ_QTMD01000074.1:0-2691 GCF_003602995.1 Bacteroides sp. AF25-38AC
GTAAGCGACTGCTCAACTACATCTTGTGTATTCGATTTTTTATTGAGGTGCACTCCATTGTAAGTGCGTCTCGATTTTTTCATATGCCAACTTATCTCAGGGTTGTTATTGAGTGTCAATTTCGCTTTTTCCCGTTTTTTCCTGCATTTTCCCGGAACTGTCCCGATTATTTTCTCCATACATCCGGTAGCAGTTCCTTCAGGTCTCTGTCTGATTTGGGTGCCAGATAATAGGGGAGTTTACTGATCACATCATTCAGCCACTCTCTGGGGTTGACACCACGTTCCTTACATGAGCCAAGCAAGGAGCAGATTATAGCCGTATTCTCAGCAGCTTCGTGATTTCCGCAGAACAGCATGTTCTTTCTTGATATGACCAGTGGCCTCAGGGCATTCTCACAGCGGTTGTTGTCTATAAAGATTCTTCCGTCATGGAGATACGGTTTCATTCTTGGCAGCAGGGAGTAGGCATAGGCTATGGCTTTCCCTATAAGACTTCGTTTTAGAACTTTAGGGTATGTGTTTTTAAGCCAAAGTTCAAAGCTGTCAAGTATCGGCTCGGATAGACGTTGACGTAATTCAGCACGTTTTTCATACGGGAGTTCCTGTTTATCCGCCATGTATTCCACATTATACATATCCTGGATAAATTTGAGTCCCTGCATGGCATATTCCGGATTTTCTTCCTTGCACAGCTCTATATGCCTGCGGATATGTGCGAGACAGCCACACAGGCACACGTCCTCTCTATCCTCAAAGGCGTCATAAATAGGATGGCCGTCACTTTGGAGATATCCTTTGAAGTTTTTCAAAAGCCTGACCGCAACTTTTTGTGAACGCGATCCGTTGTCGTAATGGAAGAAGAGCAGACGCGGCACAGCCGCTCGGACTATCCAGATGTATTCTTTTGCGGCTTTATGCCTCTCATGGTTTATAACCGGAAGCGTGGTCTCGTCAACCTGGAGGTAATCTGCGGCCAGTACTTTCTTCCTGAGTTCCAGATAAAGTGGTCTGAGAAGTTCGCAGACCGGTCTGAACCAGCCGTCCAATGTGTTTCTGGACAGTTTCACACCCAGATGTTCCAGCTGTTTCACTTGTCGGTAGAACGGGACATGATATTCGTACTTCTGTAAAAGGACCTCAGCGAGCATGGAAGCCCCGGGCATGCCTTTATATATGGGCATCAGTGGCATGGGAGCGGTTATTACAGCCTTTTCTCCGTTGTCAACGGCCTCCATTTCATTTTTCAGGGCATATGTGGGACGTACCGTGTCTTTCACATAGAGGTAGCCGGGTTTCATCTCAAGGGTCCTGGTATGTTCCTCGCCTATCTTGACGTATCTGCTTAAATCGACATTCTCCGGTTCGATGACGACTGTTACAACCGGAAGGTTATTCATGACGACCCGGTTACGGCGTGGCGTTTTATTGGCGGCCCGGGACTTGGGGACGGTAATCTGTTCAGCCGCCCTGCTCCGGGCCTCTTCGATTTCCGCCTCTATCTGTTCCAGGTCGCCATAGTCAAAAGGGAGCTTCGGGTCTCCGTTATCGACAGGCTTGCATTTCTCACTCATCTTTCCGAACACCTTCCTCTTCAGCCATGCCAGGGAGGCGTTCAGCTCAACTATCGTACCCCGGAGCTCTTCTATGGTCCTTGCCTGGGCCGAGATGATCTCACTCTGTTTACGGTTGATATCCAGCAGCTGTTCCATTGAGGATTCCACAGCTTGTCCGGTTGCATCTTCTTTTGCCATTCAATATCCTTTTTTGATGATATAAAGATAGCGAAAAGCTATAAGAAAAACAAGCCTTCAAGCTGTTTGTTTACAACTGTTTACCAATGCTTTTTCAAATTGGAAAGCCGTCTTTGCCTGCCTTTGCTGACATCTTCATTGATGCCTTCCACCATAACGACCAGGTCACTCCAGGTCATGGGGTAAGAACGGGTGGCAGGATCATAGGCGGGTATCTTGAAGGTGCCTTCTTCAAGCAGTTTCTCGTAAAGGACCAGACCGCCCGGTTCGGCATGGAGCAATTTTATCTTGGTCCGGAAACGGTTGTAGAAAATGAATACGTCCCCACTTCTGATGTCGCCTCCCATCCTCTCATGCACAAGGCCGCAAAGAGTGAACATACCTTTCCTCATGTCCGTATAACCGGGGCATAGGAAATATCTCATGCTGTCATTTAGGCAGAACATTGGCATTATATATTTTAGAGATCAGATTCAGGGCAGCTTCACAGCCGGAAGACCCTTTAAACTTCAACTTCAATCCGTTGGGTAATTCCAAGGATATTTCAGAGCTGTCCTTTCCTTTCAAGGGAAAGGGGACGCTAGGCTGGGGAGATGGCAGGGGAGTCTCGTGAGATATACCGGGGGATGGCGTGTCGCCATTGATTACTATGGGGACAAAGCTGTCTTTAACCCCTAAGCGGGAGGCTTCTGCCAATAACTCCCGCTCCGTTATACCGTATTTTTGTTTCCAAAGATAGAATCTACTACGGCTATAACCTTCATTCTCACAAAAATCAGCAATGGACAAACCACTCTGCTGCTGACGGAAAAGAACGGAGATAAATTTTTCTCTGCTCATCATGTGTTTACGTCGCTGCATCATAGGATATTATTTTTTTGTAGCAAAAGTAAGGAGGGAAAATGAACTGTAGAAGATGTACTTACTTAGGCGCTTAC
>NZ_QTMD01000075.1:0-2635 GCF_003602995.1 Bacteroides sp. AF25-38AC
TGGAAAATCCAGTGTAAGCTGCCCCCTAAAACCAAGCGATTCTGCCCCCTTAAAACATTCAACAATGCCCCCTTAAAAAGTCTTGACCGATGGGGTTATTATTATTTTAGTTTATTTCCCTCTGTATGCAGCCATTTTACGGACACTTTCTCCTGTCAGCTCAATCCGGTGCGCCGTATGTATAATACGATCCATAATGGCATCTGCTACTGTAGGGTCTCCGATTGCATCATACCAATTGTCCGTTGGCAGTTGCGAGGTGATGATGATGGACTTGCGCCCATGTCGGTCCTCTATTATATCGAGCAGGATGGGTCGTTCCTTGGCATCAAGGTTCACAAGGAAGAGGTCATCCAATATGAGCAGCGTGCTCCGTTCGATTCTCTTGAGTTCCGATTCCAGTGTGCCTTTTACTTTTGCCACCTTAAGCGTACCCATAAGTTTCGGAGCATTCGCATAATATGTCCGTATGCCCTTCTTGCAGGCTTCATACCCCATTGCTGTGGCAAGGAAGCTCTTCCCGGTACCGGATGACCCTGTGATGAAGAGGTTCTGTCCCTTGCGGATGAACTCCAGCGATGCAAGCCGCTCCATCTGATTGCGGTCAAGGCCACGCGGGATTGCATAGTCTATCTGCTCGAGGCAGGCCTTGTAGCGGAACGCCGCCCCGCGTATAAGGCGTTGGATGGCTGCATTGGCACGGTAGTCCCATTCCCTGGCAAGTAACATGTGCAGGAAAGAGTCGATTGTCATTGTTTCTGCCATAGTGGAGGTTAGGCTTTCAGTGAAGGCGGCGGCCATGCCGTGCAGCTTCATACGGTTCATCAGTTCGATTGTCAACGTGTTGCGGTCTTTTTCGACAGCTATCGGTGCGGTAAGATTATTTGTTTCCATTGTTGTCTCTATTTAAATGTTTTAATTGTGCGAAGTAGGCTGCTCCGCGGATGTTTTTGTGGATAGATGTTACGGGGACCTCATCGTCAATGTCGTCTTTTGACAGGAAGTCTGCATCATCCCCGCGTTCAAGGATCCGCCTTATCTCCTGATATCCGTATAGGCGCAGTTGCGTGGCGCATGCGCTTGCCGCCACCAACCGTTCCAGCCCGAAGGTCTTCTCCAACGCCATGATGCCTCTGCATGAACGGAACGCCGCGGGAGGATACTTCTTGAGTTCCGCCACCTTGCGCAGATACAGCAGCAGGACGTTATCTGTCTGGCCGGCCCGTTCGTAAATCTGTTCCAGATCCTTTTCATAACTTCCATGACGTCCGGGCAGTCCGTGGGCATCCTTGGTCGTATAGGAGTATGGCGTGTCATCGCGCTGGTGTGTGGTCACCAGACGCAGGCCATGATATATTTCCAGCGTGTCCGCATCATAGACAATCTCGACACGTTTGCCTATATACTCTTTCGGTACGCTGTAATGGTGAAGCCTGAAGGTGACATAGCCGTTACGCATTACTGTTGCGGAGCGTCGCTCTTTCATCTGATGGCGTATGGCGGGAAGCGGGCGGAGGCAGTCGGACTCAATCTGCTCGAACTGTTCCCGTCTGGACTGGGGACGCCCGCTCATCCTGCGTCCGTTGAAGGCCGAGAGCGATTCGGATATGGCCGCATTCAGAGACTCCAGCGAGTGGAATACAAGACCCTCGATGTCAGCGTAGACGGATCGGTAAAGTAGCTTCACGGCATTCTCCACCAAGGCCTTGTCCTTTGGATGACGTACCCGTGTGGGGTATACGGTACATCCGTAGTGTTCGGCAAATGCCGCAAACTCCTCGTTGATTACCGGCTCGTTACGGTCGCTGCGGGTTACCGCCGATTTGAGGTTGTCTGGTACGATCGCCATCGGAACCCCGCCGTAAAAATGAAGCGCGTTCTCACACGCCTTAATCAAGTCCTGTCTTGACTGGGACCAGACCGCCTCACAATAGGTATAGTGGCTGCACGGAAGTATGGCCACGAACACTTCAACGCTGCGACATTCACCGCTTTCACTGTCAACGACTTCCAGTTTGTCACCGGCGAAGTCGATATACATCTGGTCTCCGGCATAATGCTCGACATGGCCTACGACATGTGTCACCATACGGTAACGCATGAGATAGTTGCCGAAACTGGCATGTCTGTATCCGTCAGGATGGGTCTCGCGGTACTCTTCGTACAGGGTTTTCACTGTTACGCCTCGGCGGCTAAGCCGGGCAGCATACTCAGGAAGGAGTGCCTCAAGCTCAAGCTGGCGTTGTGACGGTTCCCTGTTACGGCCAACACCTTCAGAGAACATTTCCTGGATGCGAGCGGAAGGCATGGCGGCCAACTCCTTTATCGGTATACCACACTCTTGAAACAGGCGCACATATCTGCGCACCGTGTTGCGGGAAAGCTCAAAGCTCCTGCTTATCTGCTTTATCCCCATCCCCAATGCGTAACATTGGAGGATGTTTGCTATCTTTGTTGTCATAGTAGAAATGATTTTATCCCACCGGTCAAGACGGGAATCAAATCTACGAAAAATCCCCTGCCGGG
Organism: Bacteroides sp. AF25-38AC; assembly: GCF_003602995.1. Classification (NCBI taxonomy): domain Bacteria; kingdom Pseudomonadati; phylum Bacteroidota; class Bacteroidia; order Bacteroidales; family Bacteroidaceae; genus Bacteroides; species Bacteroides sp. AF25-38AC. The sequence continues at coordinate 2,527 of NZ_QTMD01000075.1, forward strand.
CATTGCCAAGCAGGGGTATTTTTATATTGGAATCAAGGGGGTAGGATTATTTTAGCACAAGGGGGCAGAATCGCTTGGTTTTAGGGGGCAGCTTACACTGGATTTTCCA
>NZ_QTMD01000076.1:0-1029 GCF_003602995.1 Bacteroides sp. AF25-38AC
GTAAGCAGTCAAAAATTGGCTCATAATTGAAATCTCTATCTTCGCTGCGAACAAAAATATTAGAATTTATGTATAGTAGTGAAGATCTTGAAAGGTTTTACTTTCAGTACCAGACCGAGGCTTTGCCTCATGGAGAATCTCTCCAATCGTTTTGTGTTAAGAACAAAGTTCCTTATAACATCTTTCAGAAATGGTACAGGGATACCCGTAAAAAAGTAGTTGAAGTCCAGGTTGATGGTGTTCCAGTAATCGGTCATGAGGAAAAATCCAGTGCCATTGATCAATCTCAACCGGTATCACCAGGCAGAAATGATCACCCGGTTCGTATTTGGGTTGAGATTCGTATCAGCAATGGCTTGCATTTGTCCCAAAAGAATTTAAGCTACCCGGATTTGGTTCGTATGGTAGAGCAGTTGGAGGGGTTATGTTGAGTGTTACCGGTCTGAATCATTTTTATTATGTCCGTGACTTTACCGATATGCGTTGTAAGCACAGCCGTGTGCTGTCTGTCATTCGTGAACGGCTTCACCGTGAGCCCAATGATGGAGACGTCTTTATAGTCATGTCTCGCAATCGCAGAATAGTCCGTATGTTTTCATTTGATAATCGTTCATATAGTCTGTTCGAAAAGAAGTTTGTGGCAGGCTATCAGTTCATGAAGGTGGAGCGGAACGGGGCAGATACTGTTTATCGGATTGCCTGGAAGGACGTGGTTTTGATTCTTGAGAATCCTATAGTTAAAACATTAAAAATCAGATAATCAATCTATTTATCCACTTGCGGTTTTGTGATTATTTTATTACCTTTAATGCTGTAAATCAAAGGTTTAAGTATGATCGATCTGCAAGATATAATTACAACAAAACGAGAGTTGTTGAGTAGGGAAACCTACTCACGCAACCCTATAAATTATAGTGCAGGTATGGCAGAGGATCAGAAAGAGCGATACATACAATACCTTGCCGAACAGAATCAGGATCTTCGGTTGACAAGTGATGCCATGAAGCTTGTTTTGGAGGATTTTATGGC
>NZ_QTMD01000076.1:1039-2393 GCF_003602995.1 Bacteroides sp. AF25-38AC
AAGTGATGCCATGAAGCTTGTTTTGGAGGATTTTATGGCTCAGATGAAGGATCTGAAGGCTCAGGTGTCCTCTATGGAATCGAAACATGCTGACCTTGAAAATCGGTTATCGGAAGAGCATAAACTTCGCAAATCGGCTGAGCGTAAGATAAAATCACTTCAAGAAAAACTTGATTATGCCCATCAGGAACGTTTTGGTGATAGACGTCAAAAGATACAATCTAAAGCTAAAACAAGTGATTCAGACCGCCGGAAGGAGAAGGATGATTATGATGGAACCGATGATACGCTTCGTACGGATTCGGTTGATCATGCTCCATCTCAAGAGGTAAAAGAGTCTTCCAGGAAAGAGCGTGATTTATCCAATCGCCCTGACGGTTATAAAAGGATGGGAGTAGTTGGAGAGGCTACAGAGCATCCTTCCGATTTGACAAAGGTTCCCGGTCGCCTCATTGAAAGAAGAATGGTACGGGTATTCAGTTTTCGTACTTTCCTGACGGAAGAATGTTTTGAGATGGTTCATTATGCAGAGCCTGGTAAAAAGCCGAAGTGGGGCTATTTCCCTTCTGAAGGCCATCCGGAGGTAGTAACCAGTTTTGAAGGCACTAGGGCCACTCCTGAATTTCTGCAGGCTATTGCCTATGAAGTTTATGTAAAGAATGTGACTTTTGGTCTTCTTCACCAATGGCTGACAGATATGGGCATGACCATTTCTAAAAACACGTTGCGCAACTGGCTTAAGAAAGGTAAGACATACCTGGACGAACTGGTTTGTGTATTGAAGTCTATAGCTTTGGAAAAAGATTCGATTGTGAACTGCGATGAGACCTGGTGTAAAGTGCGCAAATACGATCACTATAAGAAGTGCTACATTTGGGTTCTGGTCAACAAGGCTCAGAAAACAGCCATTTTCTTCTATGAGAATGGCTCGCGCGGTCGTGAGGTACTTACAGACTTTTTGGGTGATGCAGAATTGAAGAGTATCATGTCCGACGGATACAATGCTTATGTGTTTATCGGCAATGATCTGAAATCAGCCCGTTTTAAAGATACTGTACACCAAGTTTGTATGTCTCATGCCAAAAACAAGTTTGTCAAGGCTTCCAATCAGGGTGGTGAACCGACTGCAGAACGCTTTTCCGAAATTTTAAAGGAGTTCTTTATGAGGGAGCGTAAATACGATGATGCCGGATTAACTCCAAAAGAAAGGTTTCGGGAAAGGCAAAGTCTGGAAACGAAGGAACTCCTGATAGAATTGCGCAGTCAGTTGGACAGTGAACTGTTAAAGGATTCAGAATTTAGAAGTCAGTATTATAGGGAAGCTCTCAATTATCTGAACCGGTTCTGGAAAGAG
>NZ_QTMD01000077.1:0-1709 GCF_003602995.1 Bacteroides sp. AF25-38AC
TAGGGACTGTCGTAAAAAGAATAAAACTTTATAACGAATTGATTGCCAATGCAATATAAAATTTGTATCTTAGCTAAAGATAAAAAGAATACCTCCAATTGCCCTAGAAAAGCCAAATTTGGAGGTATCGCAAAAATTAATCTGCATGGCTAAGGTACAAAATTTCTCTGGAATATCACCCGATCTTCCTTTCACGGAGTTCGATTTTTATGAATTGTATAGGCAGACATTCGCGACTAGCGAGCTGGGAAAAATCAGGAAGAGGCTGCCGCTACGTGAGATGGCAGAGAACTTTGGACTGATAAGCAAGAGCATGAGAGCGAAGAAAGGACGAAAAACATACTTCACCCCGGAGGGCAAGGTTGCGCTGATGTTCCTGAAGATGTACACAGGTCTGAGCAGCCCGAAGTTGATGGAGCATCTTAACGGCAACGTCCACTATCAGCTCTTCTGCGATGTGAGAATAGACCCGATGCATCCTCTGACGAACTACAAACTTCTGGACGACGTGTTTTCGGAGCTGGCCCGCGGGCTGAAGATCCAACAGCAGCAGGAGATACTGGCAAGAGCCTGGAAACCGTACATGAAGGACCTGGACACGATGTATACGGATGCGACCTGTTACGAGAGCGAGATGCGCTATCCTACGGATCCGAAGCTCCTGTGGGAAGGAATAGAGAAGTCATATGAGATAATGTGCACTCTGAGTGCCAAGCTGAATGTGCACCGTCCGAGGACGAAGTACGTAGACGTAGAGAAGGCCAACCTGTCGTACAGGAAGCGGCGCAGGCATACGAAAGTCCAGACTAGGAAACTGACCAGACGCCTGCTCAACCTTTTGGGGAAGATACTGAAGGAGACCCGCACACTGGAGAGGGAGAATGCAGGCGCGGAGAAATTGCTGACAGTCAGACAGAAGAGCGATATTGAAATCATCACAAGAGTGTACCGCCAGCAGAAGGCCCACTTCGAGAACAACAATCCTCGCGAGAGTGTCAAGGACAGGATAGTGAGCATCAGCAAGCCGTATGTGAGGCCAATCGTGAGAGGCAAGGAAGTGAAGAGCGTAGAGTTCGGTGCGAAGTGCAACAACATCCAGGTTGACGGACTCTCATTCATCGAGAAGCTGTCATTCAATGCCTTCAACGAGGGAACCAGGCTTCCGCACTGCCTGAAGATGCACCGAAAGCTCTTCGGTGTGGAGGCGAAGAAGGCCGGAGGAGACGCAAGCTATGCCGGCAGCGCCAACAGGGAGTACTGCAAGGATAGAGGAATACAGACGTCATTCGTCAAGCGTGGCCGTCCGTCCTTGGAAAAGAAAGAGAACGACATCATCCGCAACGAGCTGGCGAGGATAAGGGCAACGAGGATGGAAGGCTCGTTCGGAACGCAGAAGGAACACTATGGCCTGAAACGCATCAAGGCAAGGACGAAGTTGACCGAAATCCTGTACATCTTCTTTGGCATCCACACGGCGAATGTAGTACAGCTCGTCCGGCGGGAAGTAAACGAAATTGCCCAGGCTGCCTGATGTTCGAGGTGAGTGAGAAACGGCCCTTTCACTGGAGTATTGGCTCCAGTTGGGTCCAAAAATGAAAAAAGGGGCTCCGAAACGGAGCCGAAAATATAAAAAGATGAGTTCGATCGGAAAAATTACCGGGACAGTCTGCCGATTGACTCATAATGACGGAATTTAACGACAGTCCCTA
>NZ_QTMD01000078.1:0-1694 GCF_003602995.1 Bacteroides sp. AF25-38AC
GAATGGAAAAACCAAACGCAGGTAGATTTTCAAAACAGAAATAGTGTCGTTGATTTTCTCCTGAAAAAATTTTCCGATTGGGACGAACGCTACAAAGAACTGATTCGTTTGACATCATCTTTTGTAGGGTTAGCGACACGAATATTTCCCTTAGATAAGTCTTGGAAAAGTAAGCGTCCATTACCCATAACAATGATTGGGGATGCCGCACATTTGATGCCTCCTTTTGCAGGACAAGGCGTAAACAGTGGGTTGATGGATGCCTTGATATTGTCGGATAATCTGACCAATGGGAAATTTAACAGCATTGAAGAGGCTATTGAAAATTATGAACAGCAAATGTTTGCTTATGGAAGAGAAGCACAAGAAGAATCAACTCAAAACGAAATTGAAATGTTTAAACCCGACTTTACGTTTCAGCAATTGTTAAATGTATAAAATGGAATAAAACGGCACATAACAAACAAATTGGCAATAGAGCCGGTGAAGTACTTCTATTGAACTTTTGTGCAATGTTGAAGATTAGTAATTCTATTCAACATTTGTGCTAAAAGTCGGCTCCATCGCCAATTTGCCAAACGTTATGCGGCAGCTTAAAAGACGACACCAAACCAGAAAAATCATCTTGACAACCACCCGACTTTGAACTACGAAGGATGAAATTTTTCAGGGACAACTTCCAGCATTTCCAAAAAACAGTTTAACCATTGACTTGGAGACAAACAAACAATTTGAGCATTAAGGTTTAAACCGAATTTTTCCGAAATTGTCCTGACCTGACTTTTCCTGAAAATCGACTTTAAAGCTGTTTTTACAGATAAATCAGGTTTCTCTAACAGACAGGAAATAAATGCTAAGTATTTGGCTTTAATCTTAAAATCAAAAAATAAGTGTTTTCTTTTAATGTTTAACAGGGCTGATTTTACAGTTGGCGGTGGCAAGAAACTTTCAGGACCTACCTCATAGACAAGTTTCAAATCAAAAAAAGTATGATAGAAAACGGTATATGGATTGTAAAGCTTCCTTGAAAATAACTTTTGTGTAGGTTCGAACTGAAGGACAATGGAACCTCCCAGAAAATTTTCAAGATTCTCAAACATCAGGATTTTGAAAATATCGGAAGTAATGCCATAAGGAATATTTGACACCACTTTGAAAGGAAATTTCGGAACTGCAAAATTCCTAAAATCACAACCGACAACTTGAACATTTCGGGCATCAGAAAATAATTTTCGTAAATGTTCAACCAAAGCTGTGTCGTTTTCAATAGCAACAACATTGTTGGCAATTTTTAATAAATGAACAGTAAGAAACCCCTTGCCTGCCCCAATATCTAAAACCGTATCCTGATTACTTATATTTGCTTGTCTTATTGCATCTTTTATTAGCACTTTATCAATAGTAAAGTGCTGACCCGTAAAACGAACGGGCAATTTCTTTTTTGTCATTAGTAACTTCTTACAGGTGAATACTTGAATTCAAATCACAGAGATATTCTTTTATAATTATACAACGGCAAATTTAGTAACTTTGCTCGATAAATTAACGAGAAAGAAGAAAAAATCCTTAATTCCGCAACACTATAATTTAACTTTATTTATAAGTTCCTGAGCAACTTTTTGTTGCTCAGGAACTTATAAATAGGGACTGTCGTAAAAAGAATAAAACTTTATAACGAATTGATTGCCAATGCA
>NZ_QTMD01000079.1:0-1670 GCF_003602995.1 Bacteroides sp. AF25-38AC
CATTTCCTTCAAGGCCGGATTAAGTTCTTCGAGAACTTCGCCGGAAGGAAGACCCCAACTGGCATGCCACATTGCTTTATGTCCAGCAGCACAACGGCTACGAAAGATCTGTTCCGGAATAGTGTTACCAGTTACTAATCCGGTCATCCAATCACAATGTTCTACCCAAGCATAAGCAGCATCCTTTATAGCGACGTTTGTGTTGATAATATGTAAAACCTTTGACCATACCCATTCTGATGAATAAGTACCACCTTCATAAAGTAAATAATCAAGGTTACGTTTATTAATCAGTGCGTTGATTTGCTCAGCTTCTCGAACAGCTGTATGATCTTTCCAAAGAATAAACATAGCATCCGGTTCTTCTGCAAACTCGGGACATAAAGCTAATGGCATTCCTGCCCTATCAGTTAAAGCAGGAGTACTACCAGTTGTGTCAAAACATAATCCACAAATAGAAGCAATCTCTTCTTCCTTCAAATCAGATAAGGCTATATGTACAGCCTCTGTCATGGATTCAATATAATCCAATGGATGTTGGCGATAGCGATTGTTGTGTGCATCGCAGTAAAGCCCCGCTTTCCAACGGGGGTAAAAACTTACCCCCGTAGCCATTTCACGGCCAGTATATGTATCCACTACCAGTGCACGACAAGAATCCGTACCAAAATCAAGACCAATAACGTATTTCTTGTTTGATTCCATACTCTAAAGCATTATTTGGTTGTTAACTCTTGTTTTCTTGCAATGAAGAACCCATAATAGGCAATCACTGCAAAAGCAACGGCCGGTACAGCATATGCAGCCATAATACTACCTGTCTGGTCGGAGACAATACCCTGAATTTGGGTCAGAACGGCAGCACCGGCAATAGCCATTACCATGAATGAACCGCCGATTTTAGTATCATCCCCCAAACCTGTAAGACCAAAACCATAAATGGTCGGGAACATCAATGACATACATCCGGAAATACCCATCAGGCAATAGACGCCGAAACTGCCCTTACCGAACATGGCACCCAAACAACACATTACAGCAAGAAGCGCAAGTCCTATCAAGAGTTTATAAGCTTTCACGTACTTCATCATTGCAGTGCATACAAACCTCATGGTCACAAAGAGAATGAGCGACATGATATAGTAAGTGGCCGCAGCCTGTTCTGCCGTACGCGGCAGCAAGTCATCCAATCCAAGCCATTCACAACAATTATAGAATGCGGCAGCTACCGGTTCCACTCCCCGTAATGCATTTACAACAGCATCTGCAGAAGCGGCTTCTCCTAAAGAAGCCAATACACCGTCAAAATTCAGCTGTACCATAGCATAACGGATTACGAATGACCATACGGCTATCTGTGCACCAATATTGAAAAATTGTGCTATTACACCCCATACATAATTCTTATTCTTTATAAGACGACGAAGAGTGGCACCAAACTCTATTTTTTCACCTTTTTCACTAAGATTGGGCATTCTGGTAAGCCGGATGGCAAGCAAGAGCACCAACATCACCAGACCAAGTACCACATAAGCAGTAGTAACAGCATTCAATTCCTGCCCCTGGATGGCGGCTAGTTCCTCAGCCGGAAGTTGGGCACGCTCTGTCGCCGTCATTCCATTCAGTTGTGAGAGGATGAAAATCTGACTGATCACCACTCCCGTAATCGC